>JAFZTG010000213.1 GCA_017618935.1 Bacteroidales bacterium
GTCATAATATTGAGAGTATTATTATTCCAGAAAAGATGGATGTTTCTCGGGCAGAATTATATTTTGTAAAAGACGGTATACGCTATAAGGTATTAAATGGGAAAGAAGTTGCAGTGGTAAAAAATGGTTATTATGATGATTATGAATTTCATAATACATTTTATTCAGGTGATATTATTATCCCAAATACGGTCACAGCAGGAAATACATTCAACGTAATTTCTATTGAGGATAATGCTTTTGAGAATTGTTCCAATGTTACATCTATATCAATACCTAATAGTGTTACTTCAGTAAAATACGCTTTTCGTGGTTGTACGGGTTTGTCTTCTATCATAATTCCAGATGAATTAGATTTGTCAAGAAGTGGTTTACAATTCAAAAATAACAATATATGGTACAAAGTGCTTAATAATACAGGTGTTGCAGTTACCTCTTCTTCTAGTGAAGAAGATTATTCTGGAGAGATAATTATTCCTAGTACCGTGACTGGGTTAGGATATACATTCTCGGTAACAACAATAGGATATGCATTTGATGATTGTAAAAATCTTGTTGCAATAACAATACCTGCTAGTGTTTCAAATATTTATGATGAGGCTTTTTATGGTTGCACAAATCTTAAAAAAGTTACATGTTATGCAACCAATCCGCCAGAAGCATATAAAAATTCCTTTGAGAATTATAATGGCTATTTGTATATTCCTTTTACAAGTAAGGACAAGTATAAAGAGAGTGCGTGTTGGGGATTATTTAAAAATATAGAATATATAGATAGCCAAGGCGGTGAACAAGGTGGTGAGGGCGGCAACCAAACCGCAATCAACGGCGTTTCCAACACAACAGCCGTAGCAATCGTGGGCAATCAAATCTTTGTAAACGGCGAGGCACCAGCATTTGTGGTAACAATTTCTGGCAAGAAAATCGCAAACCAAAACCTGAAATCTGGGGTGTATTTTGTGAATGTTGAAGGGGAGACGGTGAAGATAGTGAAATAACGCATAATTAATTAAATATGGTATTGTAGGGGCGAAAAAATTTCGCCCCTATTTTGTTCCCAACAAACGTTATATAGCCCTGCGAATGGTGGAGAAATGTTGAAAACTTATTGATTTTGTCGCTCGCCGACACAACAAAGTTCATACATTTGTCGTTAAGGAATTGAATTAAAAATTATTAGTATGAAAAGATTTAAAATTCTCGTATCCCTTCTGTTGCTGACATTTGGATACACTTTTGCCACAAACGTGACCGTTCCGACGAAAATCAAAGAAGTGACAATTTATTTGAGCGGAGCTTCGCTTTCGTGCGTTGCCGACGCAAAAATTCCAGTAGGAGTGAGCACGGTAACGCTTACCGACCTTCCTACCGCAATCAACGAGGAATCCATTCAGTTGGAGGGTTTGGGCGATTTTGTAATCAATAATGTGTCGTACAAAGTTACACAAGATAAAACGCCCAAAGGCGACAGTTTGACGAAAATCAAACAGGATTTGGAAGACAAAATCGCGGTCTTGAAATATACGAAAGACGTGTATGCCAACGAGATAGAGATTCTCAACGCAAACCGTGAGATCAAAGGTGCAAATTCTAACCTAAGCACCGTTGAATTAGATAAAGTGCTGAAATACTATCAGTCGGAAATGTTGAAATTGAAGGAAAACATTCGCAAAACCGACAAATCCATTGCGGAACTCAACACGGAATTGTCGAGAATCAATTCGGAACTTGCGCCATATCGCAATCGCACGAAAGGCGAGGTGGTTGTGACCGTTTCCTCTAACAAGGCACAGACTATCAAGTTGGGAATGTCGTATTATGTGAATTGTGCGTATTGGACACCATTCTACGAGGCTCGCGTGGAAGACGTGAACAAAGACATTTCCATGGCGTACAAGGCAAAAGTATATCAATCGTCGGGTTACGACTGGGACAATGTGAAAGTGACGCTTTCGACGGGAAATCCGACGCTGAACGGCACTGTGCCGACGCTTAACAAGTGGATTTTGCGCGAACATCAGCCACAAGTGCGTTATTCTAAGGCAACTATGAAAATGGCTGCTGCTGAAAGTGTAAATTACGATATGGAGATGGAAGATGCGGCAGCGGCGACGAAAGCTTCCTATTCTTCTAACGTTGCACGAGGCATACGCACGACAACCGACGAAAAAATGACAACGATAGAATTTACCATAGACGAACTGTTTAGCGTGAAATCGCAGCAAAACGACGCCATGCTCACGATAAATACCAATAAATTGCCTGCTGAATATGTGTATCGTTGTGTGCCAAAACTTGACAGAAATGCGTATCTGTTGGCAAAAATCACTGATTTTGCAAAATACAACTACCTTTCGGGTGAAGTCACATTGTATTTAAGTGGAAAATATGTGGGAACGTCTTATATGAATATCGCTCAAACGACTGATACACTGAAACTTTCGTTGGGACAAGACAAGGGTATTATGGTGGAACGCACGTTGTTGGACGATTTCAGCAAGAAATCGACGGTAGGGAAGAACTACAAACAAACTGTTGCCTGGAACATTTCTGTGAGAAACAACAAGTCAACCAACGTGAAACTTGAGATTTTGGACAATCTGCCAGTTTCCAGTTCATCAAGCATCACAGTTTCAAATCAGTCGTACGACGGAGCCACATTGGACGACAAGAGCATCGCGACTTGGAATCTTGACTTGAAGCCGTCGGAGAAGAAAGACCTAAAACTTTCATATACGGTGACATATCCAAAAACAATGTCGCTGAATTTGAAATAAACGGGAC
>JAFZTG010000214.1 GCA_017618935.1 Bacteroidales bacterium
TGATTGAAGATTTGGGAGCAATAAGATTATTGACAAACACCAGCTCTTTCTCGCTGTCTTTCTTGTTGTTACAAGCTACAAACGCGAGAATGCAGAGTACAAAAAATAAAAGTCGTTTGTGCATCATCCTTTATATTTATTTCCTGTCACATAACGTATTACGAACGCAAATACAGCAACTTGCATTCGTTCACTGTTAGGAGCATCGGCATTGAAATGTGTGTAAACCACATCCCACGAAGGTCGCCATTCAACACAGAGGTTGATAGGAATAAGTTTGAAAACGTAACCTGTACCCAAAACTGCTGTTGGACCGAATGTTATTTGTGCTTCGCCAGTTTTTGTAACACCGTCGTATTCATAAATTGGTTTTCCCGCTGCTTGCAGACCAACACCGGCGTACCAACGCAAACGAGAAGAAAGGTTAGGATACGGAGCGACATATTTTGCCAACGCGCCACCTTGGTAAATACCGCTGGTAGTAAAGTCCCAGTTCGAAACAAAATATGCGTTCACGTCGAATCGAGTTCCGAAGAAATGGCTGAGGTCAAAGCCCATCACGTTGTTTGAACTTGCACCAACTTCAAGACGGCCACCGAAACCGTTCAGATACCACTTTTGATTGTCACGTTGTGCAAAAACCGAAGTTATGCTTAATCCTAAAAGAATGAATAGTATAAGTTTTTTCATGTTAACAATATTGGTTTAACAAATCTTTTACTTGTTGAATTTCTTCTGGTTTAAGTGAATTGAGGCAAATCGCGGGATATTTCGCCATCTGATTCTTGTTCATCATCTGATAAAGAATCAAATTCGTGTCTTTCCCTTCGTTCACAATTTCATATTTTTTGAATGCGTCGAACGGAATTTTATACGACGTGCATTTTGCCATCAATAATTGTATATGATAAAAGCGAAATACAATATTCTGATTGTCTTCATCGGATACGTAGATGAAATTCAGTTTTTTCTTGTGTTGCAAATACACTATGCCTGCATAGATAGCCAATACGGCTAAAATCATCAACACGTAGAATCCGGCACTCATTTTTTGAATTTCCACGCCAAATTCACGCAGAAAATAAGAAGAAAGAGGAATGTACACGCATATAGTCATAATGAGTACAACCCCGACGGTTTTCCAAATTTTCTTTTTGCTCGCGTATTTTTCGTTATGTATAACCATATCAATTTTTCAGTAGTGCAAATATACAATTTGCGTTGAGAATAATTCTCAAAAAAGACTACTTTTGCAAAAAATAAATTTGATATGGGTTTGAAATGTGGTATCGTTGGTTTGCCGAATGTAGGAAAATCAACATTATTTAATTGTTTGACGAACGCAAAGGCTCAGGCTGCAAATTTTCCTTTTTGTACGATAGAACCGAATGTGGGAATGATTACCGTTCCCGATAATCGACTGAACGAACTTGAAAAGATTGTTCATCCCGAAAAAGTTGTGCCTACGACTGTCGAGATTGTTGACATTGCTGGTTTGGTGAAAGGTGCGAGCAAAGGTGAAGGTCTGGGAAACAAATTCCTTGCAAATATCCGTGAAACCGATGCCATTATCCACGTTCTTCGTTGTTTTGAGAACGAAAATATCACGCACGTCGATGGCTCAATCAATCCTGTTCGCGACAAGGAAACAATTGATATGGAATTGCAACTCAAAGATTTAGAGACTGTTGAGTCTCGTTTGAGCAAAGTTGAGAAACAGGCTCGTGCAGGTGGCGACAAGGAAGCGAAATATGTGTGCGACATTCTTACCCGTGTGAAGGCAGCCCTGCTCAAGGGCGAATCGGCTCGTACGCTCAATTTGGACGACGAGGAGAAGTCGGCAATCTATGACTTGCATTTGCTTACCTTGAAACCAGTAATGTACGTTTGCAATGTTGACGAATCGGGCATAAACGGAAATAAATATGTTGATGCGGTGAAGGAATCCATCAAAGGCGAAAAAGCCGAAGTTTTAATTTTGGCTACGGCTTTGGAGGCGGAAATCGCCGAACTCGACACGCAAGAGGAACGCGATATGTTTCTACAGGATGTGGGACTTACCGAGCCGGGCGTAAACAAATTGATTCGTCAGGCATATTCGTTGCTCAATTTGGAGACATTCCTCACGGCTGGTCCTAAGGAAGTCCGTGCGTGGACGTACCACAAAGGCGCGAAAGCACCACAGGCTGCAGGCGTTATTCATACCGATTTTGAGAAAGGATTTATCAAAGCCGAGGTTATAAAATACGAGGATTATATTGCGTACGGCTCCGAAGTTGCTGTGAAAGAGGCTGGAAAGATGTCGATGGAAGGCAAGGATTATGTGGTTCAGGATGGCGACATAATGCACTTCAAATTTAATGTATAGCACATATGGTCGTTGACTACCTACTGTCGGTGTTTGATTATGCGGGGACGCTGGCGTTCGCAATAAGTGGCGCGCTTGCGGCTGCCCGAAAACGCTTCGACTTGTTCGGTGGTGTGTTCTTGGGCTTTGTCACTGCCATTGGCGGCGGTACGCTCCGCGATATGATGCTCAACATTCCCGTAGCATGGCTACACGATATTTGGTATTTTTATATTGTTGTGTTTGGCGTGGTTTTCACGTTTTTGTTCCGAAACTATATTGAAAAATACTCCAAAACGCTGTTCTTATTCGATACGATTGGTATTAGCGTGTTCACCATCATTGGAATGCAAAAGGGATTGGCATTGGACATTCATCCGATTTTGTCGGTTATGATGGGCATTCTCACCGCGGTGTTTGGCGGTATTGTCCGCGATTTGATGTGTGTTGACATTCCATTGATTTTCCGTCGGGAAATCTATGCAACTGCTTGTTTGATAGGAGGTTGTATCTATTTGATTATGGATATGCTTTCCTGTCCCGATTTTATTTCGATTATCGTTGCCGCCATTGTGATATTTGTGGTACGGACGGTGAGCGTGATAAAAAATTGGTCGTTGCCACATTTTAAATAATGTAAAAATGTTTTAACAACGCTGAATAGCGAAAGAATGTACTTACGAGTGAGAAACAGATTTGTAAAATGCTGTTTTGGGCTTTATAGGGGAAATGTATTTTGCTATTTCCTACAGATATACAAACTTGCTATTCCGAACGTTAGTTTTTGAATGGAAACATCTTGGAATCCTGCTGCTTTTGCAATGTCGGCGAATTTTTGTCCGTAGGGAAATTCCTGCACGGAATTGAAAAGGTAATAATATGCGTCGTAATCTTTGGAGAAAATCTTGCCGATAAATGGCAGAATATGTTTGAAATAAAACGTGTAAAGTTGCTTGATTGGAAAATGTTCTGGCATGGAAAATTCAAGTATCGCCGCAATGCCGTTTGGTTTCAAAACCCTTACCATTTCTGACAAACCTTGTTCTAAATTTTCAAAATTTCTCACGCCGAATCCAACGGTGATGGCGTCAAACGAATTATCGTCGAATTTCATTGCTTCGCTGTCGCCAACTTCAAGCGTAATCGTTGATTGGAGGTCGAGTTTTTTGATTTTCTCTATTCCGCATTCCAACATTTTTTCAGAAATGTCAATGCCCGTAACGTGTTCGGGTTGTAGTTTCTTTGCCGAAAGAATGGCAAAATCACCCGTTCCCGTTGCTATGTCAAGTATTGTTTGGGGATTGAGCGGCTTCAGGGCTTTGATTGCCTTGTTACGCCAGATTTTGTCAATATTGAGCGACAACGCGTGATTTAAGAAATCATACTTGCCGGCAATGTTGTTGAACATATCGATGATTTGTCCTTTTTTGCCCTTTTCTGAATTTTTGTATGGAATCGTCATTTCGCTCTTGAATTGGGGCAAAGATAAAATCAATTTCTCAATCCAGTGATTTCTTGTTGTGAATTTTTGTCAATAAACGTTTTTTTCAAGGAAAATTCCGTTATTTTGTACCTCGAAATAATTGTTTTATGAAATCGAAGTTAGATTATATCTGGTTGGACGGAAGCAAGCCAACACAAGCGTTGAGAAGCAAAGTGCGTATTGCCGAAAATTTTAGTGGAAAACTCGAAGACTGTCCATTGTGGTCGTTTGATGGTTCTTCGTGTCAGCAAGCCGAGGGTGATACCACGGAATGTGTCTTGAAACCTGTTTTTATTTGCAAGAATCCTTTGCAGATAAACGGATATATTGTAATGAACGAAGTGCTTCGGACTGACGGTACGCCTCATTCTACGAATGCTCGTGCTACGATTGACGACGATGACAATGATTTTTGGTTTGGTTACGAACAAGAATATTTCCTAATAAATTGTGACACGAATCTTCCGTTAGGTTTTCCTGCCGATGGCACGCAACCTCGTCCGCAAGGTCCATATTATTGTGGTGTCGGAGCAAAAACCGCGTATGGTAGAGAAATTGTGGAAGAACATCTTGACGCTTGTTTGGAGGCTGGTCTGAACATTGAAGGTACCAATGCCGAAGTGGCTTGTGGTCAATGGGAATACCAAATTTTTGCGAAAGGTGCAAAACGTGCTGCCGACGAAATTTGGGTGGCTCGTTACATTATGGACCTGATTTGTGAAAAATACAATGTTTTTGTGGAACTTCATCCAAAGCCTCTTGGCAAGGATGCTGACTGGAACGGCTCAGGTATGCATGCAAATTTCTCAAACGGAGTGATGAGAACGTGTGGCGACAAAAAAGTGTTCGACGATATTTGTGCCGAATTCGGCAAACACGTAAAAGAACACATGGACGTGTATGGAGCGTACAACGACCAACGTCTGACAGGAAAACACGAAACTGCCTCTATTCACGATTTTTCGTGGGGCGTAGGTACTCGTGGCACATCGTTGAGAATCCCTGTAAATACGGTGTCGGCTGGTTGGAAAGGACGCATTGAAGACCGTCGTCCTGCTTCCAATGGCGATCCATATAAAATTGGTGCTGTTATCGTGAAGACCGTCAAGGCATCGGGACATTATTAATAATGAACGTTTTTGGAAAAATTTGTGTTGTTCTTGTCGTTTGTTGCTCTCTTATAACTTCCGTCTGCTTCGGACAGTATTATTCGTGGGGGACAGAACCGTTCCGAGTGCAATGGCGACAAATTAAGACGGAACAATATCAACTGATTTATCCCAAAGGTGCTGATTCGTTGGCACAAGCGATTGCACAAAAATTGTCATACGTACAATATCCTTGCACCAAAAGTCTGAAATATAATCCCAAAAGAATTCCGATAGTTGTCCATAACCAGACGAATACGAGCAACGGCTCGGTAGCATGGGCGCCAAGTCAGATGGACTTATATACTATCTCGACACCCAACCAGGATTCGCAGGAATGGTTCGACAATCTTGCCATTCACGAATATCGTCACGTGGTACAGATGAACAAATACAATCAGGGAAAGATACGCATCCTGTCATATTTTCTTGGTGAACAGGCTGCAGGATTGTTGGGTG
This sequence comes from Bacteroidales bacterium, assembly GCA_017618935.1. The sequence goes on from JAFZTG010000214.1 coordinate 5,438, forward strand.
GAATATATAGCCCTTCGTGGTTGCTCGAAGGTGATGCCGTGTGTACCGAAACAGCGTTGAGCAATAGTGGTCGTGGTCGTCAGCCTGATTTTTCAATGGGCTTGCGGGCACAATTGTACGAGAAAGGTATCTATTCGTATAGCAAGGCATATTTCGGATCGTACAAGGATTTCGTTCCCAATTATTATGTGATGGGCTATTATACGCTCGCAAATGCACGGAAACAGTATGGCGTCGGTTTGGAATCCGATATTTTCGATAGAATTGCCAATCGTCCTTTTAGTTTTCGTCCTGTAAATAATGCGGTGAAAGACAAGACTGGCTTGTCGCGTACGGAATTGTACGAGGCAATGTTTGAGCAACAGGCGAATGAATGGAAACTGAAACACGATAGGGAGGTGCAGACAACCTTCGATACGATTTCGCCCAAACAATCGGTTTACACGAACTATTCTCACGGATTTCAGGTACAAGATTCTCTGTATTTCGTGGAACGAAAGGGCTTGGACAGAATAGAACAATTGGTCAGGTTGGAAAACGGAAAAGAAAAAGTCGTTTCCAACATAGGATTCAAAACCTCGGGTGACAAGATTCAGTCAAACGGGAAAACCATAGTGTGGGAAGAGACGAAAGCGAACATTCGTTGGGATATGAAGGCGACTTCGCATTTGTTTTTGTACGATATTGAACGGAATAAAACCAAGAAAGTTCGCACGCACCGCCACGTTTTTACACCTGCCGTTTCTCCTTCAAACGAGCGAGTCGTGATGTTTGAGATTGAGAAAAATGGAAGTTATTACTTGCTATTTTATGATATTCCCTCAAAAAAATTCTTTAGAAAAATAGCCACGCCCAATCACGATGCGGTTCAACAGCCGGCGTGGAACGAAAATGGCTCGAAAATCGTGTTTGTCGGACTTAGCTCACAGGGGAAACGTATAATGGAATACGATGTAGCAGAGGATTCTTTCACGGAATTGTTGCCGTATTCCAACGATGATTATTCCACGCCGATTTATTGGCACGAATATGTTTTGTATGTTTCGTCATATTCTGGCGTTGACAATATTTATGCCTTGCAGCGCGACACAAAACAGATTTCACGTATAACCGTGGGCAATTTTGGTTGCAAATATCCGTCGGTACACGATAGCACGCTTGTGTTCTCTAACTATACTGCTGACGGGTTTCAGTTGGTGAAAACGCCGTTGAATCCTGTTGCGTGGCATAGTCTGAACGTGGTGAAAAAAGATTATTTCAATCTGGCTCAAATGCTTACCAATCAAGAAGGTGGAGCATTGGATATGACGAAAATTGATACCGTGCCGTTTCCTACCAAACATTATTCTCGTTTGCTACACGGCATAAACATTCATAGTTGGATGCCATTCTGCTTAAATTACAACGGTAGTGACGTTGATGATCAGGGATTCGGATTTCAGATAAATTCGCAGAATCATTTGGGTACGCTCGTGGCGTCGGGTGGTTACAAGTGGAAACCGCTTGACGGTTCGCAGGTAGGGTTTGGCAAACTCACGTACCAAGGATTGTTTCCCGTTTTTGAATTTGAATTCGACAAAGGTATAAAACAATATCGGGTGCCGAAACCAGATGTTGCAACTGACACAATAACAGTCACGTATGATATAGAACAGGTTCAGGGAAGAGTGTATCTTCCATTGAATTTTTCTTCAAAATCATACTATCGATACGTGATTCCTACCGTGCAAATGCAACACGTGAATTTGGTTATGAATGATTGTCCGACGAAATATCGGAATAGTTTTTACGAGAAATTTGAAGAAGAAATTATTGCATATACTATCACGCTTGCCAACCTTCGCCAAACGGCCACGCAAGAGCTTCATTCCCGTTTCGGACAGAAATTCTTTGCTGGTTACGAGCATTCGTTGCCAAAATATCTTTCGTCTGATTATGCACAAAACGTGTATTCTCCCTATTGCTTTGCTTCGCTATGGCTCTATTTTCCTGGGTTACAACGGAGTCATAATTTGAATTTTTATTTCGGAGCAGAGCGAAATCAGGAGATTTCAAACGGGAAACTAAACCTTAATCGACAAATTCAGGTTCCTCGCGGATATACCAATGACACGATTCCTGCCTTTGAGCAGTTCTATTCGGTGCAGGCAAATTATGCGTTGCCCTTGTTCTATCCCGATGCCCGTTGGGGTGATTTTATGTACATTAAGCGTATTCGGGGAAATGCCTTTGTCGATTATGCCATCGCACCCAAGGAAGAAAAAGAATATTTCTCACTCGGGGCAGAATTGGTTATGGATTTTCATTTCCTATGCCTCATTACTCCGTTTAACCTTGGATTACGTTATTCGTTCGTCCCTGAAAAAATGACGGCATATTCGGAGGTGTTGTTCTCTATCAATTTCTCGAGTTTGTAATTATTTCTTGAATGCAACAAAAAAGTGTATTCATTATTATAATGTATGTTGCAACAAAAAAAGTAATCCTTCTAAATACACTATTTACAGTACTTTCGAGCACATTGACAATTGTTTTCGTTAAGTTTTTTTGAAAAAAAAGCGTCTTTTTGATTGTATTTCAAAAAATTATGTACCTTTGCGACCCGATTTAATGGGAAAATTATATCTAATAATAAACAAATTAATACAGTAATATGCCTACAATACAGCAGTTAGTAAGAAAAGGTAGAACTGAATTGGTGGACAAAAGTAAGTCTCCCGCATTAGGTTCTTGCCCACAAAAAAGAGGTGTATGTGTTCGTGTTTACACAACAACGCCTAAGAAACCTAATTCTGCAATGCGTAAGGTTGCTCGTGTTCGTTTAACTAACGGCAAAGAAGTAAATGCTTACATTCCGGGAGAAGGTCACAAACTTCAAGAACACTCAATCGTTTTAGTACGTGGCGGTCGTGTGAAAGACTTGCCAGGTGTGCGTTATCACTTAGTGAGAGGTGCATTGGATTCATCGGGTGTGGAAGGAAGATTGCAATCACGCTCTAAATATGGAGCAAAACGTCCAAAAGAAGCAAAAAAATAATTTTTAAATAAACATTTTCAATGAGAAAGAGTAAACCAAAAAAACGAGTAATTCTTCCAGATCCTAAGTTTGGGGATGTGGTAGTAACGAAGTTCGTAAATAATCTTATGCTTGATGGTAAGAAAAGCATCGCATACGATATTTTTTATGATACGTTAGATATCGTTGAAGAAAAGAAACAAACTCCAGATATGTCTGCATTAGACGTATGGAAAAAGGCCTTAGACAATGTTACTCCATTGGTTGAGGTAAAAAGTCGTCGTGTTGGTGGTGCTACATTCCAGATCCCATCTGAAATCCGCCCTGCAAGACGCGAGTCAATCGGTATGAAGAATTTGATTTTGTACGCTCGTAAACGTGCTGGTCATTCAATGAAAGACAAATTAGCTGCTGAAATTTTGGCTGCCTTCAACGAAGAAGGTGGAGCTTTCAAGAAGAAAGACGAAACTCACAGAATGGCAGAAGCGAACAAAGCATTTTCTCACTTCAGATTTTAATAGTACCGAAAGATGGCAAAAGTTGATTTACATTATACAAGAAATATCGGTATCGCTGCTCACATCGATGCTGGTAAGACTACAACCACTGAACGTATTCTTTATTACACAGGAAAAACTCACAAGATTGGTGAGGTACACGACGGTGGTGCAACAATGGACTGGATGGTTCAAGAACAAGAACGTGGTATTACTATCTGTTCTGCCGCAACAACTTGTTTTTGGAAATATAAAGGCAATCAATACAAGATAAACATTATCGATACTCCGTGACACGTTGACTTCACTTCCGAGGTTAACCGTTCTCTTCGTATTCTTGATGGTCTTGTATTCTTGTTCTCTGCTGTTGATGGTGTTGAACCTCAATCAGAGACTAACTGGCGTTTGGCCGACGGTTACAACGTAACTCGTTTGGGTTTCGTTAACAAAATGGACCGTCAAGGTGCCGATTTCTTGAACGTGTGCAAACAAGTTCGTGAAATGTTGGGCGGTAACGCAGTTCCTCTTCAATTGCCAATCGGCGCCGAAGATTCTTTCAAGGGCGTTGTTGACCTTGTAAAAGGTGTTGGTATGGTTTGGAACGAGGAAGATCAAGGTATGACATACAAAGAAGTTCCTGTTCCTGAAGATATGAAGGCAGAAGTTGCTGAATGGAGAGAAAAACTTCTTGAATCAGTATCAGAATTCGATGATACGTTGATGGAAAAATTCTTCGAAGATCCAGATACGATTACCGAAGATGAAATCCTTGCTGCTCTTCGTAAAGCTTGTATCGCTAACAAAGTAATCCCAATGTTGTGTGGTTCTTCGTTTAAGAACAAAGGTGTTCAAGAATTGTTGAACTATGTTATGGAATTACTTCCTAGCCCACTTGACAAAGAATATATCAAAGGAACTGATCCTAATACAGGTGCTGAAGTACACCGTAAACCAGGTGTAGATGATCCTTTCTGCGCATTGGCATTCAAAATCGCAACTGACCCATTCGTAGGTCGTTTGTGCTACTTCCGTGTATATTCAGGTCACTTGGATGCTGGTTCGTATGTGTACAATACAAGAAGCGGTCAGAAAGAACGCGTTTCTCGTATCTATCAAATGCACGCAAACAAGCAAAATCCTATCGAATTCATCGAAGGTGGTGATATTGGCGCAGGCGTAGGTTTCAAAGATGTAAAGACAGGTGATACGTTGTGTGACGAAAAAGCACCTATCGTTCTTGAATCTATGGTGTTCCCAGAACCAGTTATCGGTATCGCTGTAGAACCTAAGACAAAAGCTGACGTTGATAAGTTGGGTATGGCTTTGGCTAAATTGGCAGAAGAAGATCCTACTTTCACGGTAAAATCAGACCAAGAAACAGGTCAAACAGTGATTAGCGGTATGGGTGAGTTGCACTTGGATATCATTATGGACCGTTTGAAACGTGAATTCCACGTAGAATGTAACCAAGGTGCTCCTCAAGTTAACTATAAGGAATGTATCACTACTGAGGTTGAACACAGAGAAGTATTCAAGAAACAATCTGGTGGTCGTGGTAAGTTCGCCGACATCGCATTCAAGTTGGGTCCAGCCGACGAAGGTCACGAAGGATTGCAATTCGAAGACTACGTTAAGGGTGGTAACATTCCTAAGGAATTTATCCCTTCTATCGAGAAAGGTTTCAAGGCAGCTATGGAAAATGGTGTGTTGGCCGGTTATCCAGTAGAATCAATGAAAGTTCAAGTTATGGATGGTTCTTTCCACCCTGTTGACTCTGATGCACTTTCATTCGAAATCTGTGCGAAGATGGCTTACAAAGAAGCTTGCAAGAAAGCGTCTCCAAAGTTGTTGGAACCAATTATGAAGGTGGAAGTTGTTACTCCAGAAGAATCTATGGGTGACGTTGTAGGTGACTTGAACAAACGTCGTGGTCAAATCCGTGGTATGGATTCAAGAAACAATGCGAGTGTTGTTAAGGCATTCGTTCCTCTTGCTGAAATGTTCGGATATGTAACCGACCTTCGTACAATCACTTCAGGTCGTGCAACTTCAACAATGGAATTTGATCACTTCGAACAAGTTCCGGCAAATATTGCAGAAACAATTATTAATCAACAAAAATAATAAATAGGCATGAGTCAAAGAATTAGAATTAAATTGAAGTCTTATGACCACAATCTGGTAGACAAGTCTGCCGAAAAGATTGTTAAGACTGTTAAAACTACAGGTGCTGTAGTAAGTGGTCCGATTCCGCTGCCAACTCACAAGCGAATTTTTACAGTTAACCGTTCTACGCACGTTAACAAGAAAGCTCGTGAACAATTTCAATTATCATCACATGCAAGACTACTTGACATTTACAGTAGCTCTTCAAAAACTGTCGATGCATTAATGAAACTTGAGTTGCCAAGTGGTGTAGAAGTTGAAATTAGAGTGTAGTACATTAAAATTGTAAAAAGAGATGCTTGGAATACTAGGTAAAAAAGTAGGTATGACTTCTATCTTCTTGGAAGATGGAAAGAACGTAGCATGTACTGTAATCGAAGCAGGACCTTGCGTTGTTACACAAATAAAATCGCAAGAAACCGACGGTTACAATTCAGTGCAAATGGGTTTTGACGATAAGAAAGAAAAGAATACTTCTCGTGCAGAACTTGGTCATTTCAAAAAAGCGAACACAACTCCAAAACGTGAAGTTGTTGAATTTAGAAACTTCGATAAAGAAGTAAATCTTGGTGACATATTATCTGTTGCTGATATTTTGGCAGAAGGTGATTGGCTCGATATTACTGGAACAACCAAAGGACGTGGTTTCCAAGGTGTTGTAAAACGTCATGGATTCGGCGGTGTTGGTGAGGCTACTCACGGTCAGGATGACCGTCAACGTGCTCCTGGTTCTATCGGTGCTTGTTCTACTCCTTCTCGTGTATTCAAAGGTATGCGCATGGGTGGTCAAATGGGTGGCAACCAAGTAAAGGTTGAAAATCTTCAAGTAATGAAGGTATTACCAGAAAAGAATGTAGTATTAGTAAAAGGTGCTGTACCTGGAGCTAAAGGTGGATATTTAATAATGACTAAGTAAGATGGAAATAGCAGTAAAAGATATACAAGGTAAGGAAACCGGAAAGAAGATAACTCTTGACGATTCTGTATTTGGCATCGAGCCAAATGAACACGCTGTTTACTTGGATGTGAAAGCTATCTTAGCTAACAAACGTCAGGGTACACACGCTTCAAAGGAAAAAAGCATGCTTTCTGGTAGTACAAAGAAGTTGAAAAGACAAAAAGGTACTGGTGGCGCTCGTGCAGGTAGTATCAAGAACCCATTGTTCCGTGGTGGAGCAAGAGTTTTCGGTCCTCAACCAAGAGATTACTCTGAAAAAGTAAACAAGAAAGTAAAAGAATTAGCTCGTAAGTCAGCTTTGTCTGCAAAGGTAAAAGATAATGAAGTAATCGTTGTTGAAGACTTCACTTTCGAAGCTCCAAAGACAAAACAGATGGTAGAATTCAAGAAAAATTTCGGCTTGGATGACAAAAACTCATTGTTAGTGTTGGCAAATCCAAATAATAATGTATATTTGTCAGCCAGAAATTTACAGGGGTTCTCTGTTGTAAGTGCTTCAGAATTAAACACTTACGAAATTTTAAGAGCTAAGAATTTGATCCTTTGTGAAGGTTCTGTAGAAGAAATTGTTAAAACTTTAAATAAATAATTGGTGATGGAAGTATTGCAAAGACCGATCATAACTGAAAAGATGTCGAAAAAAGGCGACGCTTTGAACCAATATGGTTTTATCGTTGACAAAACTGCAGACAAAGGTCAAATCAAGAAAGCAGTTGAAGAAATGTATGGCGTAACAGTGCTAGCTGTCAACACTATGCGTTACGAAGGTAAGTTAAAAGCTCGTAACACGAAAAACGGATTGACAGTAGGAAGAACAAATGCGTTCAAGAAGGCAATCGTTACGATTAATAAAGATCAAAAAATAGACTTCTATAGTAATATTTAGTAGAAATGGCAATAAAGAAATTAAAACCAACCACCCCGGGTCAACGTCACAAGGTTGTTATTGTTGATGAGCAAATTTCGTCAACAAACAAACCTGAAAAATCATTGTTGGCTGTATTAAAGAGTACTGGTGGTAGAGATAACACAGGTAAGATGACGATGCGTTATATTGGTGGAGGCCACAAACGCAAATATCGTATCATCGATTTCAAAAGAGATAAAGAAGATATTCAGGCAGAAGTTGTTTCTATTGAATATGATCCTAATAGAAGTGCGAGAATTTGTTTGGTTCAATACACTGACGGAGAAAAACGCTATATCGTTGCTCCTAACGGTATTCAAGTTGGACAAAAAATAGTTTCTGGTGCTACTGCGGAACCTGAAATCGGAAACGCATTGTATTTGAAAGATATTCCTCTTGGTACAATTATTCATAATATTGAATTGACTCCAGGAAGAGGTGCTCAATTGGCACGTAGCGCAGGTTCGTATGCACAATTAGCTTCTCGTGACGGCAAGTATGCAATCATCAAATTGCCTTCAGGAGAAACAAGAATGGTGCTTGTGACTTGTAAGGCAACTATCGGTTCTGTTTCAAACCCTGAACATTCTTTGGAACAATCAGGTAAGGCAGGTCGTTCAAGATGGTTGGGTCGTCGTCCACGAAACAGAGGTGTCGTTATGAACCCAGTAGATCACCCAATGGGTGGTGGTGAAGGACGTGCATCTGGAGGTCTTCCTCGTTCAAGAAAAGGTCTTCCAGCTCGTGGTTATAAGACACGTGCTCCTAAGAAAGCATCAAATAAATTAATCATTGAAAGAAGAAAGAAGTAATTAAAACGAAGAAACTATGAGTCGTTCTCTAAAAAAAGGACCATATATTGATTTCAACTTGGAGAGAAAAGTTCTTCAAATGAATGAAAGTGGAAAGAAAACCTCTATCAAGACGTGGGCACGTGCCTCAATGATTTCGCCAGATTTCGTTGGTCATACAGTATTGGTTCATAATGGAAATAA
>JAFZTG010000215.1 GCA_017618935.1 Bacteroidales bacterium
AAGATGCTCTTGCAAACCCAGCGATTGATTCGGCAAAGACCCTGTACGTCGATGCCATTATGCAAATGTATCCCGACTGATTATTTTATCCCGACGCAAATTCCACGATTCGCTTGACCTACGGAAGCGTTGGCAGTTATGAGCCCAAAGATGGAGTTTCTTATCATTATTATACGACTTTGAAAGGCGTGATGGAAAAGAAAGACAATTCAAATCCCGAATTTCAGGTTCCCGAGACATTGGAAGAATTATATAACGCAAAAGATTTCGGGCAATATGCCGACAAAAATGGCGAAATGCCTGTCTGCTTCATTACCAACAACGATATTACAGGCGGAAATTCCGGAAGCCCCGTGATGAATGCCAACGGCGAACTGATTGGCTTGGCGTTCGACGGAAACTGGGAGGCAATGAGCGGCGACATAATCTATGAACCAAAATTGCAACGCACAATCGCCGTTGATGTGCGCTATGTTTTGTTTATTATTGATAAATTTGCAAACGCAGGATATTTATTAGACGAATTAACTCTTGTAAAATAATTGATATGATGGCTTTTTTAATGACATTAACGATAGCGTTGCTCGCAGTTGCAGTGCTTTGTCTGGTTTTGATCTTGAGAAAGAAAGTGCTCAATGACTATCAAAAGAAGGCAGACGAAGCCAACGAGTTCATGAAGTCTTTTTGGGAAAACGAAAATAAAAAGCGTGAATCCGAACAAAAAATCGAGAATGCAAAAATCACCATTCCATTGCGCATTCAGGCATACGAACGCCTTGTACTTTTGTTGGAACGCATAAAACCCGAATCTATGTTGCTTCGCGTTATGACTCCGCAAATGACGGCTGGACTGCTTCATCAAGAGTTGCTCATTACCGTTCGTGCCGAATTTGAACATAATCTTTCGCAACAAATCTATGTCTCGCAAGAATCGTGGAATGCTGTGAAACTTGCCAAAGATAGTCTGGTGCGACTGATAAACGAAGAAGCGGCGAAGATTGCGGCAGGGGCTCCGGCTACAAATTTGAGCGAAGCTATTCTCACACAAACGATTACACAACAAATCAATCCGATACAAAACGCTTTAAGCATTCTGAAAAAAGACGCTGAAAACTTTATGTAGTTGTGAATTTCCAAGATTTTTCCCAGATATTTCTCACACATCCGCAACTGCAACAATTACGGAAAGACATTGAAGGCAACCCCACGTTTAAGGGATTGTTGCGAGGGTTAAATGGCTCCGAGCCAATGTTCTTCATCGCGCATTTGTTTAATCATTTCAAGAAAGATATTCTATTGCTCTTACCCGATGCCGACGAAGCATCAGACGCATTGGATGATTTGACAAGTATCTTGGGAGCAAAATATTCCCTTTTGTTCCCTTCGTCGTACAAACGCACGTTGCAATACGAGCAACTGGACAAATCCAATATGTTGCTTCGTACCGAGGCCTTGGAACAATTGAGCAAACACGATTTTCCGCACATACTTGTAACCTATCCCGAAGCCGTGGTGGAACAAGTCATTTCGCAAAAGGAATTTCAACAGAAAGTTCACGTTTTACACAAAGGCGAACAAGTAGATACGCAGTTTATCAACGACATTTTATATGAATTTGGCTTTGAGCGTGTTGATTTTGTAACTGTTCCCGGACAATTCTCCGTAAGAGGTAGCATTATCGACATCTACAGTTTTTCCAACGACCTTCCCTATCGATTGGACTTTTTCGGTGACGAAATAGAAAGTATTCGCACTTTCAATGTTGATGACCAACTTTCGGTAGAAACCGTTGACGAAATCAACATAATTCCCGATATTCAGGGTATGCGGAAAACCGTCGCTTATACGCCCATTTTCAGTTACTTACAATCACCAATTGTGTTTTGTAAAAGTATTGCCGAAACGGTGAGCCGATTGGAAAAACTTGCCGCTCAGACCGAAAAAATTTTCAAAGCCGACGAGGAAAAGGCAAAGAATTTAGCACAGATATTACCCCTTGATTCGTTTACCACGTTTGCAGAAAAAGCGAAATTGTGTGAAATTTCTTCCACCTCATCGTATCCCGAAGCAATCATATATGAATGCCATACGGCTCCACACCCGAAAATCAACCGTAAATTCCAACTTTTTGGCGAGCAATTGGTTCAAAATCAAGAGGATGGATATACCAATTATTTTATAAGCCAAGGACAACAACAATTTGAACGAATACAAGAGATTTTTTCCGAAATAAATCCTAACGTAAGACTTGCTTCGGTAATCACTTCATTATCAGGTGGTTTTATTGACCACGACACGCGCATTTGTTGCTATACCGACCACGAAATTTTTGAACGCTACCACGCCCACGCTCGGCAAAAGAAAGTGATTTCGTCGGAAAGTCTCACCATTCAAGACTTGAAGGAACTCAATCCAGGCGATTTTGTCGTTCATATTGATTTTGGTATAGGAAAGTTTGCAGGTTTGGAGCGAATTGTCAACAATGGCAATGTGCAGGAAGCGGTAAAACTCGTGTATCGCGACAACGACCTTGTGTACGTCAACATAAACGGGCTTCATAAAATTTCAAAATATCGCGGCAAGGAAGGTATTACTCCTACGTTGCACAAATTGGGTTCTTCGGTTTGGCAAAATACCAAGCAAAAGACAAAAAAGCATGTCAAGGACATTGCCAAGGATTTGATTGCACTCTATGCGGAACGCAAGGCACAACAAGGTTTCCAGTTTTCGCCCGATACGTTTATGCAACACGAATTGGAAGCGTCGTTTTTCTTTGAGGACACTCCCGACCAAGTTACCGCCACCGAAAAGGTGAAAGCGTGTATGGAGGCCCCGTATCCCATGGATATGCTCGTTTGTGGCGATGTGGGATTCGGCAAGACGGAAATTGCCATCCGAGCAGCTTTCAAGGCCGTTGCTGATGGGAAACAGGTGGCAGTCCTTGTTCCAACAACAATTCTTGCGCTACAACATTACAAGACTTTTTCAACACGATTGAAGAATTTTCCGTGTAACGTAGATTATATTTGTCGTCTTCGTTCTGCAAAACAACAAAAAGAAACACTGGAAAACTTGGTTTCTGGCAAAACCGACATTATTATCGGCACACATAGGTTAGTTGGTAAAGATATAAAATTCAAAGACTTAGGTCTGCTTATCATTGACGAGGAACAAAAATTCGGTGTGAGCATAAAAGAAAAACTCAAACGAATTAAAGTCAACATTGACACGCTTACGCTTACCGCCACGCCGATTCCGAGAACATTACAATTCTCGTTGCTTGGAGCACGGGATTTGGCAATCATAAACACGCCACCGCCCAATCGTCATCCGATTATTACCGAAATTCACACGTATAACGACGATACTATTCGCGAAGCAATTCAATTTGAAGTGGAACGAGGCGGTCAAGTGTTTGTAATCAACAACCGAGTGTCGAATATCTACGATTTAGAGGCACACATACAAAAATTGTGTCCGAAAGTCAGGACGATTGTTGGTCACGGACAAATGGAAGGGGCGAAACTTGAACAAATAATGCTTGACTTTATCAATCACGAATACGACGTTTTGATTGCCACCACCATTGTTGAATCGGGGTTGGACATTCCCAATGCCAACACGATGATAGTGAACGACGCCCACCATTTTGGACTGAGTGATTTGCACCAATTGCGAGGCAGAGTTGGGCGTTCCAACAAAAAAGCATATTGCTACTTGCTTGCTCCGCCGCTGCACACGCTTCCCGACGATGCACGACGACGCTTGCAGGCCATTGAGGATTTTTCAAGTTTGGGAAGCGGCTTCAACATTGCTATGCAAGATTTGGACATTCGTGGCGCAGGCAATCTGCTTGGTGCCGAACAGAGCGGTTTTATTTCCGATATTGGCTACGAAACCTATCAGAAAATTCTTGACGAAGCGCTGCTTGAACTCAAAGAGAATGAATACAAAGAATTGTTTGCCGGCTCGGAAGAAGACCAACATGCGGCAAATGAGAAATTACAAGAAATGCAGTTCGTTTCGGATTGTCATATCGACACCGATTTAGGTATTCTTCTGCCAAACTATTATGTAGAAAGTACCAGCGAACGAGTCAAATTATATCGTGAACTTGATAGCATTACCACCGAAGAAGCATTGCAAACATTTGAAAATCATCTGATTGATCGTTTTGGAGAAATTCCGAAAGAAAGTATGGATTTGCTCAATATTGTTCGTCTGCGATGGTTGGCAATTTCGTTGGGAATTGAGAAGATTACGCTGAAAAGCAAGATAATGATAAACACCTTTGTCACAAAACAAGATTCACCATACTATCAATCCCCAATATTCACACAAGTGCTTGATTTTGTGCAACAAAACCCCAAAAGTTGCACGTTCAAGGAAAACCAAGGAAAACTGACGCTCACATTTCGAAATGTGGAAGGTATTCAGGAGGCGATGAACATTCTTGCCACGGTGAAAGGTATGGAATAACACAAAGTGCCAAGAAAGTTTTCAGACATTCTTTTCTCTAAAAAAACTTGCAAATCATCAATCAAAGTGTTATTTTTACACTCTGAAAATATGTTAAATTTAAATTTTACGAGTATGAAGAAAATATTTTTACTTATTGGAATGTGCATAATGGCATTAATTGCAGGGGCACAAACAATTGTATCTCTAACATCTAATAGTTGGGGAGATGAAGGTTCTAAACAGTACAATATTCAAGGTATGCATAAAGTTTCTGCTGGTGAGTGGAAAACCAACGATGTTATTTCTGTAGAACTTGTGGGAGTAACTGAAACTGCTGTTTCTGGATTAGGGTTTACTTTAGTTGACAATTCTTCGGCAGCTAATTATTGGTTACCATTATCTGAAACTATCAGTTTAGGAGAATCCCTTGATGCAAATGGCGAAATTTCTTATAAAGGAGAAGTTACCTTGATAGCAGATGTTGTTACATCATCTTCAGTACAAATCGTATTTGGAACAGCAAGTTCAAACGAAGAGGTTACGGAAAACGGAACCTTGACTTTTTCAACATTTAAGGTAGAAAAACCTGGCGATGTCGTTAATCCACACGATAATCTTTCTCTTGCGGATTTATCAGCAGGTTGGAACTCATCGTATGATGCTACGACGAGTACAATCACATTTGACGCAGAATGGGTTGGTCGTGGTTGGTGGCTTGGAGGAACTGACCTTTCGGAATACTCCAGTGTAACTGTTGAATTTGAGGCAGCACCATTTGAAGGAAAACTTGTTGTTCAGCGTGCCGATGAAACAATGATGGAAGCAACATTTTCAGCTGGAGCAACTTCTGTAAAATGTATGTTGACTGATGAAATATCAAATATCAATCAAATCTACATTCAAAATTCGGAAGCTGGAGATTTGGTTTTGACCGCAGCTTATTACACTAAGAAAGGATTTGAAGAAGGCGGTGAACAAGGAGGTGAAGAAGGCGGTAATGATCCTGTCGAACCAGTGTTTACATTTGAAGTGCCAACAACAACTTTTGAAGCAGAATACAAGGATGATGAGATTTCTGGTTATACAGCAAAAATTGAATTGGGTGTAAATGATTTAATGTTAAAAAAAGATGATGTTGTGTCTTTAGTTTTTAATGGATCATTTAATGCTGACGTGTTGGGTATTTCCCCTGCTGTCATTGATCAATGGGAAGGGAAAGGATACTGGTATGAATTATCAGGTTGGGACTGGACACAATTTGACTCAAAAGCAAACCAAAAAATAAATATAACTGCAAATGTTACATTAACTACGGATGCAGAAACAACTGCAATTCTTGTATGTATCCCTGTACAAGGTGGAAACGGAGAAACTGAAATTGTATTTACATCAGTAAAAACTCCAATAGAAGAGATTGATTCAAATTCTTTCTCAATTGAAAATGGCATGGTGTATTCAGCAGGTGAGATTACAGTATATAATGTTGCTGGCAAGCCGATTGCAACCGCTTCACAAGCATTTGATGTTAATTCTTTGCAAGCAGGTGTATATTTCATCGTTGCACAAGAAGGTACAATTAAGTTCGTGAAATAATAAATTCTCATAACTATATTTTTTTTTTAGGAGAGAGGTGCATTCGTGCACCTCTTTTTTTATGCAGTCTCAAGAGGTTGAAAGTGTCATATAAACACTTACAAATCAGTAAATTATAATTTGACATTTATGTTTTTTTGTCTATTTTTGTATGCTCATAAAATGGATTTTTAGAATTTTAAAAAAAAGGTATGAAATTAAAAAGATTTATCCTTCTCGTATGTTCAATGGCTTTGGTGGCAGTACAAGCAATGTCACAGTCAATTGCAAATGGTTACACGGTTGGTACTTGGTCGGGTTTCCGCACGTCGGCGGCAACGTTCACGTTCGATGACGGTTGTGCAAATCAAGCTAATGTCATACAGTATTTCGATAAGTATGGCTACAAGGCAAGTTTCTATCCCCCAACATCGTGGGTTTCAAACTGGTCAACCTTCCAATCACGGGTAAATAAGGGTTATGAAGTAGGTAGCCATTCCGTAAATCATGGTAATACCATGCCAGATAGCGAAATCAAAGAGTCTAAGGATATCATCAATCAAAACATTACAGGTCAAGATTGTAATACAATCACGTATCCTAACTGTAACGAACCATCGGAGTCAGAACTTGCAAAATATTATATAGGTGGTCGTATTTGTAACGGACAGGTTGAAGGACCAACTCCACAAAATTATTTTCAAATTGGTTCGTTGATTTGTGGTAGCGAGGGTTCTTATAAAACAGTGAATGATTTTCTAGGAGCGTTCCAACAAGCTATCAATAAAAAGGGTTGGGTAGTCTTTCTTGTTCACGAAATCGATAATGGAAGCGGATATTCTCCGTTGTCGTCATCGGTTCTTTCAGAAGTGCTTGATTCTGTTAATAAGAATGATGATAAAATTTGGCTTACAACATTCCGTAATGCAATTCTCTATTCCAAAGAACGCAATGCATTAAGTTTGGCAGAAACTACGGAATCATCAAAATTGAAACTGACGGCAAGCGTGAACATTACAAGCTCTGTCGTTGAATATAATTATCCTATCACTGTTCGTCGTCAAATGCCAAATGGCTGGACAAACTTTGCTGCTGCAACGAACAATACCGACATTGAGGTAAAAATAATCACCGTCGGTTCTACAAAATATGCACAATTCGATGTGATTCCAGGTAAAACATATTATTTGGAAGATCGCGAAAGCGAATATACGAGCAATGGTGGCGAAGAAGAGGAAGTCACCTTTGAAGAAATGATTTCTAATGGCGAATTCGACAGTGGCACAAGTGGTTGGCAGACGCAGACTGGTGGAAATGCACAGTTGACCATGACAGCAACAACGTCGGCAGGTTTGTCGGGAACAAATGCCGTTTCGTTGTGTCCAAACGGCAATTCTGGCTCGGAGAACTGGCATATTCAAATGTTCCAAAATGTTACTTTGGAACCGAATGTTGACTATACGTTGAAGTTTATGGCAAAAGGTGCGACTTCACGTAAATTGTACGTAATGGTTCAGAAAATTGCTGCCGATTATGATACATATTTTTATAAAGAATACGATTTGACAACGAGTGCTCAAGAATATGAGGAA
Source organism: Bacteroidales bacterium (assembly GCA_017618935.1). Next base: position 7,626 of record JAFZTG010000215.1, read on the forward strand.
TCAATAACTACACCAGCTGATGTTGCGGCAGATTCAAAGGTTACATTCTGTATTGGTGGCGCCGATGGTTGTATTTATCTTGACAAAGTATCGTTTGGCTATGAGAAAAGCAATGGCGGCGGCGGTGGCGGCGACAATCCGCATTATGATGTAGATATTACAGGCGATATTTCGCAATACTTTATTGATAAAGGATACGTAGGTCCAAGTTGCGATGCCCTTGAAGGCGAAAGCGTTACCGATGGTGCATATTTTACAGGCGTATATCCTAACTTGTTTGTAAAATATTTGGGTAAGACGCAAGAACAAGTTGACCAAAAGATGCAGCAAATGTGGAGCCACTTTTTTACGGTAGGTGGTCAAAATACTGTATATTATGAAACAAATAACAATATGGCATACATTTATGACACTGGTAATCAAGATGTTCGTACCGAAGGTATGTCGTATGGTTTGATGATATGCTTGCAAATGGGTGACCAAGAAAAATTCGATAAAATCTGGCGATGGGCAAAGACATATATGCAATATCCCCAAGGTCATCAAAAGGCAGGTCTTTTTGGTTGGCAATGTCATACTGATGGCTCTTTCATAACATCAAATGGACAAGACCCATCTTGTGCTCCTGATGGTGAAATGTATTTCTTGACCGCATTGTGGTTTGCTTCGCACCGCTGGGGCAACGATGGTGCCATTAATTATGAAGAGGAAGCTCAATATCTTGCAAAAGCCATATTGAATAAATCTGGTAGATCAAACGGACAAATCTGCCCGATATTCAATTTCAGTAACCATATTGTAACATTTGGTGAAACATCATATAGTTTTACAGACCCATCGTACAATCTGCCAGGATTTTTGGAATTGTGGGCTCGTTGGTCTGACACCAATAAGGATTTCTGGGCACAAACGCCTGCCGCTGCTCGTGGTTTATTGCAGAATGCATGCCACTCGACAACTGGTTTGTTCCCTGATTATTCTGAGTTTGATGGAACTCCATATAGACCAGATTGGGCAGGTTATGATACCAGACAATATAAATATGACGCCAGTCGTTCTGCAATGAACGTCGGTATGGATTACAACTGGTTTGCCTCGGATGATCAACAACCAATTATGATGGCACGTTTGTTGAACTTCTTCAAAAATGATAATTTCCAGCATGGTTATTTCAACGTGGACGGGTCTGGTGCAGATGGAAATTATAATGAGGCGATGCGAGGTTCCAATGGAGTTGCGTGTTTTGCGTTGCAAAACAATGATGCCCTGGCTAAAAGCGTGCTACAAAAAATGTGGGACACAAATCTTCCGACGGGTCAATGGCGCTATTATAATGGTATGGTGTATTACTTGTCGATGCTCCACGCTTCGGGCTATTTCAAGATTTACAAACCGTGTCCTGAAGTTGTTGAGGAAAATCTGAGCGGTCCTGCTCCTATTGAATTCAATGGTGAACAATATAGCAAAGATACGACATTCAAGACATTGATTGATTGCAAGATATACGACGTAACCATTACGATCGAGACAAGTTCAAATTACACTGTAACATTCGTAGATTATGATGATACGGAAATAACTTCAGTTGAAGTTGCTGCTGGAGAAGCTGCAACGGCTCCAACCGAACCAACGCGCGAAGGATATGATTTCGCTGGATGGGACACTGATTTCAGCAATGTTACCGAGGATTTGACGGTAAAAGCAACTTATACGGTAAAGACATTTACAGTAACGTTCGTTGACTATGACGATAGTCCAATTGGAACGGCTCAAACTATTGAATACGGACAATCGGCAACGGCTCCAACTGCACCTACGAGAGAACATTTCACATTCAAAGAATGGGATACTGATTTTTCAAATGTGAAAGCTGACTTAACGGTTAAGGCAGTTTATGAAGAAAATGCGAAAGCTGACTATACTGCTTTAAACGAGGCAATTGCTCTTGCCGAAAGTAAGGATGAAGAAGAATTTACTGCTGCTTCGTGGTCGGCATTGCAAACGGCATTGACGGCAGCAAAGGCTGTTGATACTGATTTGTACGTGGAAGATCAATCTGTTGTTGATGCGGCAACATCGGCTTTAACGGCGGCAATAGCGGCATTGCAAGAAATCACGTTTACGGTAACGTTCGTTGATTGGGACGATAGTCCAATCGGCGACGCACAAACAATCAAGAAGGGTGGCGCTGCTACGGCTCCGTCAAATCCTACTCGCGATGGTTATACATTCATCGGCTGGGATACGGAATTTAGCAATGTTACCCAAGATTTGACAGTTAAGGCAACATACAATAAGAAAGATGCTGGCTCGAAATACGAGGCAGAAAACGCACAAGGAAACGGAACGCAAACTGTTTCTAACAATACTGCTTCGGGTGGCAAGTATGTGAAGATGGTAGAAGGCTCGCTTACGTTCACGGTAAGTGTTGAGAGTGCTGGTATGTATACCGCCACATTCGCATATTCGTTGACAGAAGATTTCAAGGCTCAAAATCTGTCAGTCAATGGTTCACAGGTCGGTTCAGTTTCGTTTACTCAATCGGGGACAAATAATCCTACGTTTGCAACTGTTGAAGTGTGCGTGATGCTGAACGCAGGTTCAAACACGATTGCGTTGACAAAATCGTGGGGCTATGTTGACATTGATTACCTTGAAATTTCTTCGTATGAAAGAACGCAGTTCAATATTGATGAGGCGCTTGTAACGCCAAATCCACAACCTGCAACTATTGAACTATATGAATTCTTGAAGGACAACTTCGGCAAGAAAACGATTAGTGGTGTTATGACGCTTGATTTGCTTGACGGAAACAACACATTGCCATTAGCAAGTCAGTCGGAAGTCTCATATATTAATAGTAAGAGTAATGGTAAAACTCCTGCACTTGTCGGTTTTGACTTTATGCACAGTACGGGCAAAAATTCTACGAATAGTTGGCAAATGACCTATACAAGTGCTGCATTGGAGATGGCTGAAGAATTGTGGAATGCTGGTGGTATTCCAACGTTCTCATGGCATTGGAGAGACCCGAACCAGAATGGTGACGATTTTTATACAAAAAATACTTCGTTTGATTTGACAAATGCGTTCACAAATTCTTCATATACTGAGTGGAACACCAATTCTACCGAGTATAAGAATATGATAAAGGATATTGACATTATTGCCGGATATTTGGAGCAATTACAATGTGCAGGCGTGTCAATCTTGTGGCGTCCAATCCACGAAGCAAGCGGAAAATGGTTCTGGTGGGGAGCAAAAGGTGCCGAACCATACAAGCAATTGTATAAATTGATGTTCGACCGTTTGGTTAACTACCATCATTTGAACAATTTGATTTGGGTTTGGAACTCCGATGGTACTGATGCTGATTGGTATCCAGGCGATGCATACGTTGATGTGGTTGGTCGTGACTTCTATTATGGAGAAGGGGAGACTTATAACCATTCTTCGTTAGTAACTGATTTTGAATCCCTTGCAAAACTTACGAATGGTAAGAAACTTGTTACATTGGCAGAAAACGGTGCTGTTCCATATCCTGAAAATATGGACAATGACGATGCTATGTGGTCGTGGTTTATGCCGTGGTATGGCGAATATGTAACTGATAGCAAGCACAATACCGCTTCGGATTGGAATACAATTATGAACGATTCCCGCGTAATTACTTTGAGCGATATGGGTGGTTGGGATAATCGCACGAAGATTTATGATACGACTACGGTAGGTACGTTGTACGCTAAGAACGGATTTTCTGTAACTCCGTCTGTCGAAGGAGATTCTGAACAAGAAATTACGGTAACTTCATCGCATAACTGCGATAGCGTTGTGGTATTGTACTTACACGCTAATGCGGCTGCAATCGTAACTTACACAGTAACATTTGTTTCTTACGATGGTACAACAATTGATGAGGTTGAAGTGGAATCAGGTAAAGCGGCAGTTGCGCCCAACGCTCCAACACGTGCACATTATACATTCAAAGAATGGGATACGGATTTCTCAAATGTAACGTCTGACTTGACCGTCACTGCAGTATATGAAGAAAACGCGAAGGCAGACTACACGGCATTGAACAATGCAATCGCTCAGGCGGAAACTTTAACAGAAGGTGATTATACTGAAAATTCATGGTCGGCATTACAAACAGCGTTGACGGCAGCAAAAGCAGTGGATAAAGATTTGTATGCCGAAGACCAAGCAACTATTGATGCGGCAACATCAGCATTGACATCGGCAATCAACGCACTTGTAGAACAAACCTATACAGTAAGATTCCTTGGCAAGGATGGTCAACCATTGAAGGAACAGACCGTTAAGAAAGGCGAATCGGCTACGGCGCCTGAAGCACCAGAAATTGACGGCTTTACATTCTCTGGCTGGAGCGGTTCATTTGAAAATGTGACGGCTGATGTTACGGTTACTGCTCAATATACTGAACATGGCAAAGCTGACT
>JAFZTG010000216.1 GCA_017618935.1 Bacteroidales bacterium
GCAGGGTTTGTGTGCTACACCTCAAAGGTATTGAAGGCATTAGATTTTGATACAATCAAGTTCAAAGGGTACGGATTTCAGATTGAGATGAAATTCAAAACGTGGTACAAAGGATTCAAAATCGTGGAAGTGCCCATCATATTCACCGACCGCAAAGAAGGCACGTCGAAAATGAGCGGTGGAATTATAAAAGAAGCGGCAATAGGCGTTATTGCATTGAAAATCAAGTCAATGTTCAAGAAGATTTGAACAGAGTTTCTGACATACAAAATCAAATCGTGATAATCTCACCCCTCGATTGGGGCTTGGGACACGCCACGCGTTGCATTCCCATCATCAAGGAATTGCAGAAAAACGGGAACACGTGCATTATTGCTTCGTCGGGACGCTCTCACGAACTGCTCAAGCAAGAATTCCCGGAACTGATTCACGAACAAATTCCAGAGTATAACATTTCGTACAGCACCAACGCGGTTTCCACGTTTTTCAAGTTGCTGATTCAAATTCCCAAGGCTCTGCTAACAAAGAACACCGAGGGACATTTAGCCAACGAATTGGTGCAAAAATACCATGCTACGTATTTGATTGCCGACAATCGTTTTGGAATGCATAGCAAACTGTGTAAGTCAGTCTATATCACGCACCAAATCAGAATTCGACTGCCACTGATTTTCCGTTGGCTGGAATATCCGTTTCATCTTGCAAACAAGTCCATCATTCGACGATTTGACGAATGTTGGATTCCCGATTACAAAGGGAGCAAAAACCTTTCGGGAATACTATCGCATAGTTGGCGTATCCCCAATTGCTACTACATTGGTCCTCTTTCGGGCCGAAACGCAATAGAATGTGACACGCAATTCGACATAGTCGCCATTCTTTCGGGGCCAGAACCTCAACGAGGAATTTTTGAGACGAAACTGCGGGAAATCCTTCCTCATCTTCCCTACAAATCTTGCATTATCCGTGGAGTTGTGGCACATAGGAATAGTGCGACAAAAATTGGCAACTGCAAAATTCAGACATTTGCCACAAACGACGAGATTACCAAACTTATCTGCGGAAGTCGCTTGGTTATTTCCCGTGCAGGATATAGTTCCATAATGGACTATGAAAAACTTGGCTGCAAGGCAATACTTGTTCCTACTCCGGGACAAAGCGAACAAGTATATCTGTCGCATTATCTTGAACATAAGGAACGATATTGGAGAGTCACACAACGAAAGTTGTCGGAAAAACTACCTATGGTTTTGGAGGAAATCCTCAATAATTAACGTCGAATCACCAAGCGACCACTATTCTTGTTCAAACCGTCGGTTTGTTTTAAGCGTAACGTTTCCCAGTCTGATTTACCGTCAAACGTGAGTTGATAGAAATATACGCCGTTGGGCAGATAGCCACCCGCATTGTCGCGTCCGTCCCAATAAATGTCAACATTATTGGTTCCTATATGGGCATTATTGATATGAATGGTCTTCACCACGTGACCTTTCACGTCGCTGATTTGAATGGCAAGATTCTGCGGTTTTTCCTTACCCGTGAGAATAAATCTGAACGTGGTAAACTCGGCACACGGATTCGGATAATTATACAAAATAGAAACTTTCTGCTCCAAATCGACCTCAAACTGCACCGAATATTCCTGACTTGCCGTGGCATTTCCCGACGCATCCTTGGCTTGAACGTGCAATTCATACGTGCCTGCCTCGCTCAACGCAGGGGTGAAATATACGTGGGCTATGTTGGACGTGTCGTTGGCGGGAATGAAGCGAAGCACGCTATCGGCAAAATAATAGGTGATTTTTTCGTTTGTCTGCGTATTTACCACATAAATCGAGAACAATGCAGTGTCTTGCAACGAGAAAAACGGATTCTCGTCGAACAACTGAATCACTATCTCGGGCGAAGCCGACACATTGTCGCCGTTCATCACATGACGACCATCTATCACAACGTCTAAAATCGGTGCTGTCTGGTCGGTTGTCACTACAAACGAATAATAATACACATTGTTGAAGTGAATCTCCTCGGGTTGGTCGTATTCTCCCGTTTCGGGATTTACAGGATTATATTCTATTTTCAATGAATATCTTCCGTGCATAAGATTGGTAGAAACAAATTGTGTATCAACAACATATCCATACGGTTCCACGCCGGCGATTCGCTTATATTGCAGATATTCAACCTCGTTTTGCTCGTTACGAATTTCATACATCACAAGAACGCTGTCCATTGCGGTTCCCACAATATTTTTAGCAGAAGAAACTATTTGTGCCACATCGCCTTGCTGTAGCGTATCGTTATAGAACGAGAACGCATATTCGGGCGAAACAGCCAGTTCCGCCGCAGGCGTATAATAAATCTTCCAAAAATTCAAGTCGGCAGGCGTTCTTTCCTCGTCGCTCATATAGCAGTCGAGCTGCATATAGGGGAAATACTCGGCATTTATAATAGTGTCAAGCTGCTTCCGTTCTTTTTTAAACTCGTTTTGCAAAGCATACACATAGTTGTTTTTTGTCACACCGTAATAGGTGAGATAACTCACATCGTTGTCGGTATTGACCGACTCCCACTGCAATTCCTCAAATTTCTTCGCCGGGCCTATATTTGCCGTATGAATACGACCACTGCTCAAATTCGCCGTCAGCACCTTGGTCAAACTGATAAGTGCAGTTTCCGAATTGCCCACAACTTCCTCACACGAAGCAGGATTGCCTTTCTGCGTGAAAAAGATGTATGGATAATTGTCGGGGGCAGTCTTATATTTTGTAAAACCGAGCGTTTCCATTGCCGTTTTTAGCGACGCATCCCACGACTGGCAATACGGATTTTTGAAACTATAACAAAGGATATAATTTCCTTCGGGAACGGTGTCATTCAAGAAATTAGCAAGATTCTTCTGCGAAGTCGCATTGTTTGATGTAAATGCCAAATGATAACGCACACGTCCGTTTGCCGACGGATAATTTCGTTGTCCATAGGGAGCACGGCTCGAAAGCCATGGTTCCATTGAGGCAGAATCCAACACAATGACGTGCAATGCCGGTGAAGACAGCGGGAATCCACTATTTTCCATCTGCGTGGCATCCAAGACAAACATACATTCATAGTATTCTTTGTTCGTAGAACAGTTTCCACGCGTTTGCAATGTTACTTCGTGAGGAATGGTCTTGAACGCATATTTTTTAGTTGTGTCATTATAGGTCATTCCCGAAATTGTGTTGTCAACAAACTGATGAGCGTGAATTTGTCCCCAACCTGTACAATTTTTTTCGTATGTGAACGAATATTCGTTCCATTTGATAGAATCGGTAGCCGTAACACGCCAGAAATACGTGGTGCTGTCGATAAAATGTCCCTCGGGTTTCCACGAAATCACCGCTTTGCCGTCAACAGCAAGCACGACGCCTTGTTTCAAGGGCGAATTGTATGAAACGCAGGTGTCTAACTCCACCTTAATTTCCGTTGGCGGATTGAATGCGTCAATAGCCGACATAATCAACGAAATGGTATCAGTTGGAATAATTGCATAATTCGACGGATACACGGGCATCAATTCACGTGAACTCACAAAAAACGGGACTTCCGCAGAATTATTGTCTTCCGAAAGTTCTTCAATTTCGTCGTCGTAATCCACTTCCACACGCACGGTATATTCGCCCGAAACGAATTTTTTCATATTGAGTGCAAGCGAAATTGTGTCAACATTGTAACAGCCATTGATAAGAGTATCAATGCGATATGCATCGCCAGTTTCCGAAGTAAAGGTTGCCCGAATGGCATACGACGAGGAATATGCCCTACCATTGTTTTTTATTGCCACATTACATTGGGCTGATTCCAAATCGGTGGTTATCAACGTCGGTGAAAAAGCAATTGAAGTTTCGTCAATGACAAAATCTGGTTTGTCGAACGAATGTAATTTTACCGCAGGGTCGCCGTGTAACGTAAAGCCCACAATTCCATCGTACAAGTCTTCATAGACGAGATTTCTCGCCGAAACATCCGACAAGGTTTTTGCGATATTCTCTCCAATTGTTCCGCCATAGTTGGTGTACGCAATATTGCGAACCAAAGCCGACGAGAACACGTTCAAATAGGTGGGGATTCCCACATCGACATTTGCCAGAAAACCGATGGAGCCACGATTTTTCTCGAACGTCCACGTGCAGCTCACATTGTAGTCGCTTTCGGTGAAAATATCGCCCGAATAGCACGAATTGGCCACAATCAATGGGTAGCGTCCCTGATTGTCGAACAACGAAGGATGGTCGATACTTTGGTCGAAACCGCTTCCTGCCGCATGACCGAAAAATGTCATAAGCGACACTCCCTCGTTCATATATTTACGAATTGCTTCTGGCTCGGTCGTTTCATATACATCGGAACTTTCTTTGTAGAACGAATGGACATTCGCTCCAAAATATGCACCCGACAAAGTGCGCTCATATTGTTTTAAATAATAGCGGAACAGCGACTGCTCGTAAGCCGTAGAACCACCACCAAAATGTAACACGTTTTTCATCCACGGAGCCAATTCCTGCGCCTCGAAATCCTTCACCTTGTTACGATAAATGGCGACTTCCTCGGGAGTTTCGGCAGCAATACGCCCTACGGCAATGTTCGGACTCAAGTTGCGACCACGCATATCGAGCGTAAACAGCAAATCCGACGAGGGATTTCCCATAGAAGGCACAAGCGTGCGTTGATACAAGGTCTCGTTTTTCCGGAAATTCGCCACGTGGAAACCCTTGCCAATGAGGAAGACGTGCTTGGGTTTTACTGACCACGTTTTTACAGCATACGCAATAAAATTGGAAATTGCCACAGGATGTTTGCGAACACCATAGGCAAATTGGTTATACAATTCATCCACATCGACATGCACCACCTGATGCCCCGTAGATGTGCGATATTGCTTGTAATATATGGCTTCTTGCCACAATTTCTTTTCTGTTATTATGATATAGTTTCCTTGATTTTCAGGTTGGGAGAAATCAAGAAACTGCAATTTTTGTTTCGCATTTTTTGAAGTAACGGGTACAATTTCCGCAACGTGTTTCATCGTATTCTGCGAAGTCATTATACACTTAATTTCCTTGTGAGCATTGGGTATCAAGGCATAATACTTCCCATTGGAAAGCGTGGTCAAAATTCGTTTTCCCAATTCTGGCACATACACTAACGGTGCGGAACTACCTGCATTGAAATTGCTCACCTCAATCAAAAGATAGTCGGACAAATCCACTACTGGAAGCGTAAACTCAAAATATGACTGATTCCCGAAATTGAACGTAGAAGGATAGGTAACTTGCAGATACGAAACACTATTCTTGTCGGCTGTCTTGTCACCCGAAATACTCTGAAATTTCAATACCGTCGATGCTGGCAACGGCGACGATACAGTGAGTGTTTTATGAATCGCGTTATAGTCAAAATACGTCGTGTCGAAGCGCACCGACTCATCGGATTCAAGCGTAACAACCACATCGTGTTGTGTTTCGGAAAAGCCGCCAATGCCAAATGAGATAACGGAAGGGACATCCACCGACGCATAGTTTGCCGTAATAAGCCCTTTCTCGACATTGCCACCCATATCGAAATACGAGTCACACCAACCTTCGGAAGGCAAAATGTAAGGTGACGATTTTGTCGCATTGAACGTTGACGTATAATTACCCCTAACCGTACGCAAACAATATGTAAGAGGATCATACTCGTTGTAATTGGTTGCCCGAACCGTGTCGTATCGCGGACTTGTGAGCGTGTTAGCAATCGTAAGGAAATATGCCGCCGTGTCGTTGTACAAACTCACATTTTCGTTGAACGAGCGACCTGTATAGTACAATTTTGAATCTTGCCAACCCGTATTTCCACCTTCGGCGTAAAATTCAATATAATCGGTGTTTCTGAAAATTCCGTCGGGTTGAGCGGAAACAAAGAGAGGAACCACCTTGCCGTCGTGGACAATCTGCAAGTTTCTATGGTCAAAATCACCCACGGAAATGCCGTTTGAAACCAAATCGGCGTATGTAATTTTGTAAATTCCCGCATTTGTTATAGGTATTCGGTAGTATTTCTGGGAATAGTCTATCCATTCGTTGGGATACTGCCCAAAGGCCGACACGCAGAATAATACGCTCAATATGAAAAGAATCCGCTTCAAAACACTCCCTTTATGCAAATGTAAAAATAATTGAGAATTGACAATTGACAATTAACAATTATGTATTCAGAATTCTCGTAATGTTTGTTGTAGAGACGATGTGCACATCGTCTCTACAGATGGCTGAACCTGTCGAAGCCACAAAAAAAGGCAACCCGAATGGATTGCCTTTGGTCATTATACAAAATGACGATTATTTACATTTATACTCGTATTTGTATTCTACACCATCAATAGTTGTAGTCTTATCCATTTGAACTGACTCCAAAGCTTTACAGTCATCAGAAGAGTGTTTTGCTTTTTTGTAAACAATTTCTTTTGATACTCCTGTTTTTTTACCATCTTCTTTTTGTATTGTTTTGCAAACGCATTCACGACCAAAGCAAGATGTCATTACGATAGCTGCCATAGCAACTGATAACACTAATAATACTTTTTTCATAATAATTTAAATTTTAGGTTTATACTAACGCAAACATATAAATAATTCTCTTACAATGTATTCACTTCAGTGCAATTTTTTTCGCATTTTGGTATAAAACCCAAATAAAAATGTTTGCAACAGAGTTACTCAACCACAATTTTATAAGCATTCTCTCCAACCACAACAACATATATTCCGACATTTTTCACAGGAATTGTCGTTGACTGTACTGCATTTTGCTGAGCAACAAGTTTTCCAGCAATATCGAATACCGAAACATTTTCCTGACTTGTGGATTCAACAACAATGTTTTTCTTGTTAGCATAAACAATTGCCTGATTTTCTGCGTTATCAGCTATTACATCAACATCTACTGAATTTTCTAACTCCGCAATGTTACTGAGAGCCAACGAGAATGGTCCGCTTTCCGCCTTCAACGGTTTGTTCACGTCTATAGTATCGTGTAAAAGAATAGCCACATAGTAACCCTTAACGTCAGCCGGCGGATTCTTGTCGGTATATCGGTTCAAGCGAGCAGAAACTTTTTTGAGTGTATCCATTTCCGAACTTGAGGTTGCCTGACGGAAAATATAGTACGATGCATATTCTACACCTTCGTAACTATCCCATATAAGATTTACTTCGCCATTCACACCCTTGTTCATTTGCAAATGAATGGTCTTGTGTTCCTTGCTCATCGGAGATTCGTTACCACATACGTCGGTTGCCGAAATCTTATAACGCCATGATTGTACCATTATGTCGGCGTCGTTGTCAACAAAAATACTTGTCTCGTTGTATTTCACAACACCCAAACTATCAAAAACGCCACTTTCGTCGCCCTCACGCCAGATTGTGTAATAGTCAATTACATCGGTTTCGGGTTTCTGCCAAACGATAAGGTTTTTGCCCGATTCTGTGCCGACGGTAACCAAGGCAATTTCAGGCTGTTTGAACGTAACTGATGGTATAACCACCGAGAACACGCTTCGGCATTGATTGTCGTCGATTACTTTAACCGTATATGTTCCGGGAAGCATTGCGGGACGTTTGTTTTCATTCCACACGCTTGCAGAATCGCTCCACGTAATAGTATATGGAGAGACACCGCCGGTAACCTCAATTTCACAATTACCATTTGCATCGTTACATTTTGAAGGATTTATGCTCTTGAGAGAAATCACAGGAGCGTCTTGTTCTTGCAACGCATAACTTTTTTGAACCTTGCAGCCATTATCGTCGGTTATAACTACATCGTACACTCCGCCCTGTAAGTTTTGTAACTCAAGTCCTTCGAGAACATCATCGTTGCTTGATGTCCATTGCGGTGTATAAGGAGCAGTTCCACCCGAAACTGAAAGTGAAATTGAACCATTATCGTTGCCACAACTTGGATTAGAAATTTCTTGTTCTTCAACAACTATTTTATTTGGCGTTTCTATACGGAATGTGCTTGAAGTGAAACAACCCTCCGAATCACTAACAAGAACAACATATTCTCCCGCAGGAACGGCATAAATTCCGTTGCTCGTTCTACCTGTATTCCATTTGTATTGATATGGCGCAACGCCACCCGAAACCGAGACTTCTATTTTACCGTCATTTTCTCCATAACAAGATACATTTGTAACATCAGACGAAATAACCAAGTCACATATTTTAATAGGTTCGTCCTGTTTTGGATTGACAGTAATGGTGAACATCTGGCTTTTTACCGATTTCTTATATTTTGCGGTTACCGTGATTAACGCTGACCCCGTTCCATATTGTACAAAATCCAGCTTGTCGCCTCTCACGATAGGATAAATGACAGAATAATCCTGCGATTCGGCAGAATAAGATATTTGTACATTCTCATCAGTAAAGAAATGATTTTTCAAATCAATTGTTGGCAAAGCATCTCCCTCAGTTATTGTAATGTCATCTATTGTAGTTGTATTTATAGACACTTGAGGTTCGCCAAGATAGGTGAATTTAAAATTCGTAAAATTAAATTCTATTTTCTTTACATCTGACACGTCCTCTGACATAGCGATACCGTCGTTAAATTCCGTAGCCGCTGCGTAATCGTCCATTTCAAAAGAGAATACTAAACCAGGCTTGTCTGTTAGTACCTGATAAAAATAATCCCCACTATAAAATCCTTCCGACGCAAGAGCATTGATAGAGTATAACAATGTTGTCTTAAAATGTTTTCCTGCCGTTACCGTTATTTCTGGATCTCCAAAGTCGGAATTTGAAAACCAATACATAACTTCGGGTTGTTCATCTACAATACCTGTCTTTAATGTTCCCGTAGCGTTGCACGTTCCCTCTATTTCTAACGCGAATTGCTGACCTTTTCCAAGCACCCAATTTCGTGTCTCTTCTTCAAGCGCTTCTTTTACTGCTTCGTTAATAATAGCCTGATTGCTATATTGCCATGTGTACGATTTTTCGCCAGTACCAATATCTCCATTTCCGTACTCGTTATATGATAATTTGACAGTTTTAGGACTTGGTTTTTCGGGCGAAATCACGATTGATTCCAAACCGTCGTATATGGCATCGGCTGTAGAAAATACCAATCGGCACGTTTCCGTAGCAGAGGACAGTGGAATTATCTTTGTGATTTTTACGGCACCGCCCGTCTTAACATTACTTGCAAGTTCATAAAAAGAAGACATTACATTCCAAGAATCATCAATCAATCCTGTAACAAGGCTTTCAATGTTGTGATTTGCATATCCATTGATTGTAAGTTTTACATAATCACCAGCTTGGAATCCACCATCTGGAGCCGTCAATTCTTCTTCATACTGATAGTTGGAACCTTCATCCCACTCATTTGCATTCAAGATGAGATTGTTTTTCTCGATAGTAGCCAATTCTCTTGGCTCTGGATCTCCATCTTTCACGAATATGACAGGAACTGCTTCATAATTTTCAATAAACACGAAGATTGTTGCCTCTGTTGATGGGAAATCTTTAGGAATAGTGAAATCAAACGTTGTGTTTATTGTTTCATTTTGTGAGACCTCAACATATTTTTGCGTCCAAGGCAATAGTTCATAACCGTTTTCGCCAAAAATCATAAAGCAAAGTCTATCAATGTCTTGGCTGAACTTACCATCAAATGTAACGCTTAAAATGTCATCATGAACCAGGGCGTTTTCTGTTTCAAAATGTATTTCCGCTTTAAGATTATTTCCATTAACATCAGGTTCAAAATAACTGGTAGGAACAGTTACCTCGTATTGTGTAGGGACAGAAAACAATTCTTCATAAGTAGGACGCAACTTCACGGGATTATCACCCAAATCTCTCATCACTCTTACAGATAAATTAAGATTTAAACGAATTATGATTCTTTCCCTTGAGATGGCATCTCTTATTATTGGAATACTTACAGAAACATTACATTCTTCTCCCTCTGCTGTTGTTGCATTCAAACTCGTTCCGTCATAGTCTATTTCCGATAGTGGAGTCCAATAACCTGCTGCTTCACTATTGTCAACTATGCCAGCATATAATACGTCTTGTACAGGAACACTAAAATATCCTTTTATAGTCAGATTTATAACATCACCTTCTTGCAACAAATCCCCATTCAAATAGGATGTTATATTAATATCGCATCCGTTTGATTCTTTTGGATAAAGATTTACATCACTAATAGTTACATTGTATGTTTTTTCTCCCATTGGATCTCCATACCCTTTGTCTGCACCAATGCTAAATTCATCGGCATTCGCAAGGTCAAGTATAATTTGCAAGCCCTCGTATTCCGATTGAGCCAAGAGAAATACCTTATATACATTATTCTCACCATTTGAATTGCGAAGCAGAGGCAAAGAACCTTGTATCGAAAATGGCAATCCTGCACTTATGTTTGTAGCAATAGTCGTGGCAGAATACTCATCCTCGGCACACAAACTTGTATGAAATGGAACAATGGCTTGCGAAGACGCATCCCAAAGAGCAATTTGCAACTCGTCAATATCTTGCGTAGCCACTCCCGACAGATTGAAATTGAAATAATCGGAAGTCGTGGTAGCATTGTCGTACGCTAAAACAAAATCTTCTGCATAATTGTATTTGTCACCTGTTTTCCCATTATTATTAGCCAAAACGTATGGTTTTGTATAAGAATCTAAATCTCCAAGGTAGGTGAATTTGAAATTCGAGAAATCAAATACCACTTTTTTAACTCCATTTACGTCTTCTGATGGGGCTGCTCCATTAAACTCAGTAGCAGCGTCGTAATCTGCCATTTCAAAGGAGAACACCAATCCGAGAATATCTTTGTAAGCAGAAGTATTTTCGGTAGCAAGAGCGGTAATTGTATATAAGAACGATGCCTTGAACTGTTGTCCTGCCGTTACCTCTATCGGAGGGTTTCCAAATTTTGAATTATTGAACCAATAACCTGCTTCGGCTTGTTGATCAACGATTCCCGTATTCAAAGTTCCCGTGGCATTACACGTTCCCTCAACTTCCAAAGCAAATTGCTGACCTTTCCAAGGCATCCAAGCATCAGCATACTCTTCTCCAAATGCTTCCTTCACAGATTCGATAATGAGTTGATGATTACTATATTGCCAAGAATATGAAATCATACCCGAACCATTGTCGCCATTACCGTATTCATTATAAGGCACTTCTATTGTTTGAGAATTTTGTTGTTCAGAGGAAATAACAATTGATTCTATTCCATCAACAAAAGAATTATTAGGTGTATCAAAAACCAAATTACAACTTTCAGTTTCCTTAAAAAGTTCAAGTTTTCCTGTAAATTCAAGATATCCGTTTTTTTCTATTGGTTCAGTATTTAATGTAACTCCATTAGAAACAGAATACCCCCGATTATCAGCCAAAAAAGCATTTAAACGTTCAATGTATTGAGAAGAAAATCCCAAAATAGAGAATGTTACATAATCTCCTTCATGAAATCCTCCTGACGGCACTTCTATTTCAATTGGGGAAGATTTATAATTTTTATTCCAAATAAATGTATTTAGCGTGATATCCGTAATTTCTAACGATGCCAATTCCACTGGCTCGTGAACCACATCTCCTTCTTTCACAAAAGAAATTGTTGGCACATTTTCATCATAGTCCAAAATAAAAATGGCAAGTATTGCCTTTTCTGTCGTACAATTAGTAGGGATAGCTATTTCTATTGTTGTATTAACCGTTTCCCCGTTAGTTGCAGAGAAGTATTCTGAAGTCCAAGGTAAAAGTTCACTTCCATTGCCGTCAAATATTATACAAGAAAGATTCTCAACGTCTTGGTTGAACGTACCATTAATTTTTAGGCTCACTATGTCTTCTGCCTGCAAAACCGATTCTGGTTCAAGAGGGATTTCTACCTTATATGCCGAAGTTCCATCAAACGTAAAGGTGGAAGTTGGTAAACTTACTTCGTAGGTATTGCCTACATGATTTAATTCCTCTAAAGTCGGACGGAATTTAAATTGTTGATATTTTTTCTTATCTTTCAAAGATGCAAATGAAAATCCCAAATGAACGATATATTTTTCATTTGTAAGTGCAGTTGTTGTAATCGTAACCGATTTTGTCACCTCAAACTCTTCTCCAATAACTGCCGTCCCTAACTCTACACTTTCCCATTCTGCAAGTTGAGCCCAATAGCAATTGGTTCCTTCACCACATGCATCAGCAGCATTATCGGCAATTGTATTGTATGTTACAATTGCAGGTGCATCAAAATACCCTTTTAATGTTAAATTAACAACATCACCTTCTGTCAATGTGGCACCATTAAGCTGACTGGTAAATTCAATATTATTGTCAGCATTTACATCAACATTGAACGAAGTGATAAGTACATCATACTCCGCAGCACTTGCAACAAGCGAAAGCAACGCTGCACATAAGAATAAAAGTATTTTTTTCATCTGTCTCAATTTTAGTTCACTATAAAATCTTTTCTGTCTGCCCTTTTTCGTTTTGTAACAAAAAAAAAGAGTGAGTAAAGATAGAAATATTTTTTGAAAGACAACCTTTTACGCAAAATATTGCGTTTCTACGTTTTTAACTTTAAAAGATTACGAATTTCTCGTAATTTTACAAAATAAACTACATTTTTAAAGATTTCTTTTGCTTTATATTTAGAGTTGTTATAATTTTGCCTTGTTTTAATTAAGATATGTAAGAATAACAACTAAATTATAACGAGATGGAAAAAAGATGGTATGTTTTTATGGGTATTTTGTTGGCAATCACAGTTGTAGGCTGTTTTGTGCCATCGCAACCAGACATTTGGACATTAAGTGACAATATCAATCTTGCCGATGTGGCATGGCTACTGACGGCAACAATTTTCGTGCTGATGATGACACCTGGACTTTCGTTGTTCTACGGTGGTATGGTTCGCAAGAAAAACATCATTTCCACAATTCTACAAAGTATTGTGGCAATGGGACTTATCAGCGTGATTTGGGTTTTCTGCGGATTTAGTCTTGCCTTTGGCGACGATGTTGCAGGAATTGTAGGAAATCCCGCAACATATTTCTTCATGCACAATGTAGGTGGACAGGCAACCGACAAACTTTCAACGCAACTGGGATTGACGATACCGCTTGCGCTGTACGCTCTGTTCCAGATGAAATTTGCCATCATTACGCCATCGCTTATCACGGGTTCGTTTGCCGAACGTGTGCGTTTTTCGGGCTACATGGTGTTTATGGCATTGTTCTGTCTTTTCATTTATTGTCCTCTCGCCCACTGTACATGGCATCCTGACGGTTTGTTCGCTCAAATGCACGTAAAAGACTTTGCTGGCGGAATCGTCGTTCACGCCTCTTCGGGTGTGGCTGCCCTTGTAGGTGCGTTGTTCTTGGGCAAACGACGTAACTTGGAATCGCAGCCGGCAAATATTCCTTATGTAGTCTTAGGTGCGTCGATGTTGTGGCTTGGCTGGTTTGGGTTCAACGCAGGTTCAAGTCTTGCTGCCAACGAGGTGGCTGTAAAAGCATTCTTGAACACGAACACTGCTGCTGCTACGGCAATGCTTACATGGCTGTTCTTCGACGGAATCCGTGGCAGAAAACCGTCGGCTATGGGTGCGTCGGTAGGTGGCGTTGTGGGCTTGGTTGCCATCACTCCTTCGGCTGGCTGGGTGAGCACGTCGGAAAGTGTTCTCATTGCCTTCGTAACGACGTTGATATGCAACGCCGCTTGTTACATTAAAAACAAGAAAACCGCCGTTGACGATGCTCTCGACGTATTCCCTACTCACGGACTTGGAGGTATTGTGGGGACACTGCTCACTGGCATATTTGTGTACAAATACGAACCAGAACTTGCCGAGGAAGGTGTCACTCATTTGCAATTCTTTATAAACCACGTGATTGCGGTCATTGTAGTGTTCGTATATACATTTGGCGTATCGTATGGACTGTATTGGATTACCAACAAAATGATTCCAATGCGTGTCGGTGCCGATTGCGAGGAAATCGGTCTTGACCGCAGTCAACACGACGAGCATTATGGTCGTTTACGTGAAATTGCCGAATACGACGAAAAGAATCTGGAGATATAAACGGATTTAAATTTGATATATCATAACCAATTTTTTTGTACCTTGTCGCCGTTTTAAGGTACGACTATGGCTTGTGATTATAAGTTTCTCGCAGAGAAGCAATTACAACTTGACAAACGATATTTGCGCATGGCAAAGATTTGGGCGGAAAATTCTTACTGCAAACGCCGTCAAGTTGGTGCTATCCTTGTGAAAGATAAAATGATTATTTCCGACGGATTTAACGGAACTCCTTCGGGTTTTGAAAACATTTGCGAAGACGAAGAAGGCAAGACAAAACCTTACGTTCTCCATGCCGAGGCAAATGCAATCACTAAGGTTGCCAAATCGGCAAATAACAGCGATGGCGCCACTTTGTACGTAACGACTTCGCCCTGCATCGAGTGTGCGAAACTGATAATCCAGTCGGGAATTAAAAAAGTCGTTTTTTGCGAACCGTACCGAATTGATGACGGCATTCAACTGCTAAAACGGGCAAATATCGAGGTTGTGCAACTTGATATCAATGAACAATAAGACTGCCATATTGCTCCCTTTGCTCATTGCACTCGCTTTCGCGTGTGGAATGTGGGTACAACGTGCGTTTCAGAAAAGTGCGACGCCGTTTTTAAATCCTGTTCCGTCGAAAATGGAATCGGTTATGCAACTTATTAAAAAAGAATATGTTGAAGATGTAAACATTGATAGTTTGTGTGGCGAGATGCTTCCTGCATTGTTTGAAAAACTTGACCCACATTCTGTTTACATTTCTGCCGAAGAATACCGTGACATGACCGACCCAATTCGTGGCTCTTTCGAAGGAATTGGCGTGCAGTTCAACATTCAGAACGACACGATTGTCATTGTACAAGTGATTCACGGCGGACCGTCGGAAAAACTCAATATCAAGGCGGGGGACAAAATCATTACCGTGAACGATTCGCTTGTGGCAGGCGTGGGAATGACGAATGAAAAAACAATCAAATTGCTCAAAGGTCCGTCGGGAACGAAAGTTACGGTTGGTATAAAACGATTTGGAACCGAAAAAATCATTCCTTTTGAAATTACTCGTGGAGCCGTGCCAATTACAAGTATCGACGCTTCGTATATGCTTGATAATCAAACGGGTTACATTGCCATAAACTGTTTTTCTCAAAATACCCACGACGAATTTTTGTCAGCCGTGTCGCTTCTTAAAAGTAAGAATATGAAAAATCTCGTGATTGATTTGCGAGAAAATGGTGGTGGACTGCTGTTTGCCGCCATTAGTCTTGCCGAGGAATTTCTGCGAGAAGGCGACACGATTGTGTTTACCAAGGGAAGGAACGAGCCTGCCGAATATTTTGTGGCCGAGGGATCTGGAACGTGTGGAGACTTAAATCTTGTAGTACTTATAAACGAATATTCCGCTTCGGCAAGCGAGATTTTTGCCGGCGCAATGCAGGACAATGGTCGCGGAACTATTGTTGGTCGCCGTTCCTACGGAAAAGGCGTTGTTAACGAGGATTTCCCGTTACGTGACAGTTCTGTCGTGCGACTGACGACAAAAAAATTCTTTACACCGTGTGGCCGCTGCATTCAAAAACCTTACAACGGTAGTTTGAATGATTACGATCACGAATTGGTCAACCGATATAATCACGGCGAAATGCGTGCAGCCGATAGCATTTCGTTCCCTGATTCACCCAAATTTGTCACCAAAACGGGAAAAATCGTATATGGTGGCGGTGGTATAATGCCCGATGTGTTCGTTCCGATGGACACCACATTGATGTCGAACGCCTACAAACGAATTACTGCCGAAGGACATATTTATAACTTTGCGTGCGCTTTTGCCGAAAACAACAGAAACCGTTTGCAGTCGCTTTCGACTGAAGAGGCTTATCAATATTGCAGAAACAATATTTCGTGCAAAAAGATTACCGATAGCGAGACGAAGAAACTTCTGACAGAATGTTATCCTGCCGAGGTGGAACGATTGGATAAATTGATGTGTTATTACATTATTCGTAACATTTTCGGAAATACCGCCTTTTTTGAATTATACAATGCTGATGATACCACAATTCAGAAGGCATTAGAAATACTTTCAACTCAAAATTAATGCTATGATTTACGATTCTTTCACTCAAAACAAGAAAAAACTCGCGTTGCTTATCGATCCCGACAAGCAGTCAGATGACACGTTGCGAAAAATCTCTCAAAGTGCCGAGAAAGAACTCGTAGATTTTATTTTCGTTGGCGGAAGTTTGGTTACATCAAGCACGTCGCACGCAATAGCAGTCATAAAAGAACATTTTTCTCGTCCGGTAATTTTGTTTCCCGGCAACGCAAGCCAAGTAAGTGCCAATGCCGACGCAATCTTGTTTTTGTCGCTTATTTCGGGGAGAAATGCCGAGTTCCTGATCGGAAACCACGTCTTGTCGGCACCTATGATTAAAAATGCTAAACTTGAAGCCATTCCTACGGGCTATATCCTGATTGATTGTGGAGGAGCAACGTCTGTAGAATATATGAGCAACACGCGCCCTATTCCGTACAACAAACCCGACATAGCCGTTGCTACGGCTCTTGCAGGCGAGATGCTCGGTTTGAAAGCCCTTTACTTGGAGGGTGGTAGCGGTGCCAATACGTTTGTCAATCCCGAAATAATCAAGCGAGTAAAGCAATCTTGCTCAATTCCGATAATTGTTGGTGGTGGCATAAAAACACCCGAGACGCTACGACAAGTTTATGAATGTGGTGCCGACATAGCCGTTATTGGCACTATCATAGAAAAACAGCCAACACTTCTTTCCGAAATGATGGCTGTAGTAAAGTAATCATTATTCCCTAAGGAATATTACATCGTTTTTTTATTCAACAATATAGACGGTATCTCGTTGGGATTTCCGTTGTCATCAACTATCGGAAAATCGGCCTTATAGCACCAATGTGCGTTGGCAATACCGTTTTCCCTGAAAATTGCGCACACATCCTTGTACCAGCTCAAACGAGGCTCTTTGTCAATATAATATGGATAAGCGCCAAATTCGCCACAATACACTTGTAAGCCCAATTCTTTCCCCTTGTCGATACACGGCTGGATTTGTTTCAAAAGATAGTCTTTGTTCCACAAACCTTCATCGCTCTTGAATTGGTTAACAATCTTATAATCAAGCGTTTCGTAAAACGAAGCCGATGGCGAGAACACTCCCGGATATTCAACTTTGTCCTTGTAGTCTTTCATCGGTGTCCACCATGCTCCATAGTGAGTAATGAACAACGGATTATAGTAATGGAAACTGATAATCAGATGGTCGTCGTTTTCAGGCACCTGCAAATACGGCATAGTAACAACCGACTGCTGCCAATTCGACCCAACCACGATGAATCGTTCCGGCTCTTTCTCACGTATAGCCGCAATCAAGCGTGCCTCAAGGTCGTTCAACGCCTCGTGAGACGGTGCGATAGCCTCATTCAGAAGTTCGTATGCAAGACGGTCAGTCGGATACTCTTTTAGAAACGACTGCAAATCCTTCCACATATCAATCATGTGCTGTTGTGCGGCAGGGTCGGTAAACAGCGTGTTTTCATGTTCCGTCAGGAAATAGTGGGCACGAGTGATGTGCAAGTCAACAATAATGTTCATATTATTTTCCAACGTCCATTCTATCGCATTTTTCATCAATGCAAACGCGTCTTCGTGACGATTTAGTTGCTCGTCGTACATCTGTTCCTCATCTATCGGGAGACGCACGTGCTCAAAGCCCATAGCGGCAATCTTGTCAAAATCCTTTTTGCTGATTTGATTTGCACGAACTTCGCCACGAGATTCCGACTGCGAAAGCCAATGGCTCACATTAATTCCTGTTCCTAAATGAAATATCTTTTTCATACACGTTCAGTTTGCTGTTTCAAATATACTAAAATAACGACATCTGGCTACCCGACTCCGGATTTTCCGATGGCGGTTCTTCGGTACTCCAATCCTCAAAATGAGGCGTTGACGGCTCCTGCTCCTGTTCTTCGGGCGGAAGTTCTTTCTCTAACGGTTCCACAAATTCCATCATGTCGATAGTATAGTTCGAAACTCGTTTCCCTTTTGCCTTATACCCTTTCACGCCGATAAATTCGTCAACGTCAATGTACTCCATATCGCGATTTGCGTGTTTTCCGCCGAAACTCAGACACAATTGCGGGAATCTGTCGTCATTTAACTTCACCAATTTCGACCCGTCCGATTCAGGCAAGAAACTTACATATTTCGACGTTTCCTCAATCTTGAAACGTTTTATGTAATTCAAATCCTGCTCTGCATCATACACAATTGCCGTCCATATCTTCTTCGGGTCGTATTTCTCAATACGAGCGATTGCAAACTCGAAATGATTGCTCAAATCGAATGTTGACAAGGCAAAACGACCATCTTCGGTAATGACCAAAATCTTATCGGAGCCCTTAAATTCTCCAAGCAACGTGCCATAGCCGGCATCGTTCAATCGTTTAGTTTCAGCATTGAAGAAAATTTTTCGACCACCAAGCGTTGAAATACCTTCCTCTATTTTTACGATTTTCGAAGTCGGATATTTCGTCAAGATATTTCCCTTCGAAGATTTTCCTTTTATGGCATAGGTGCTGAAATCAACCTCGAAAACTGGTTTTCGTAGATGCAAATCCTGACGCAGATAAACCTTTACAATTTCTGCCTCACCATTAGGATTTGCACTGAAATACAGAATTTTCGTCTTCGGCGTTCCCAAAGTCAAATCGTATTCTTTGTTACGAGTCACGCCCATGACAGGAAAACGCTTGATGTACGTGACGTTTGTTTTTCCATCACGATAAGCGACGTTGTAAATCGTGCGTTCGTCGTTTTTGTGGAACACGGCAACATGGATGATATTCGTTCCAAAGAACTCTTTATCAGACACTTTTGAGATTCGGAACTTCCCATTTTGCAAGAACACGATAATATCGTCAATGTCGGAACAATCGCATACAAATTCGTCTTTCTTCAAACTTGTACCCACAAATCCCGTTTCAAAGTTTGCATATAATTTCGTGTTTGCACTCACAACCTTGGCAACCTCAATTTGCTCAAACACACGGATTTCCGACTTTCGTTCACGGCCAGCCCCGTATTTTTCCTTAATATGTTGGAAATATCGAATCGCATATTCTATGATATGGGCAAGGTTGTTTTTCACCTCTTCCATCTCGGCTTCCAACGATTTAAGATATTCCTCGGTTTTGTACGAGTTATACTTCGAAATCTTTTTGATAGGAATATTTGAAAGAGCAATGCAATCTTCGCGTGTCACCTTACGCCAAAAATCCTTCACGTATGGCTTTAACCCCTTGTCAATCGTTGAAAGAATATCCTCCTCGGTCTTACAAGGTTTAATTTTTTCATACACCTCGTGTTCTATGAAAATTTTCTCCAACGACGTTTTTATCCACGATTCCTTTAATTCTTCCAACGAGATTTCCAATTCTCGGCGCAACAATTCTACCGTTTGGTCGGTATTTCGTCGGAGAATGTCGGAAACGCCAAGAAAAATAGGTTTTTTCTTATATATCACACTGGTGTTGGGTGAAAGCGTCACGCTACATTTCGTGAATGAATAGAGCGCATCTATCGTTTCGTCGGCCGATACGTTTGCTGGCAACGAAATGATGATTTTCACCGTCGACGCCGTTTCGTCGTCAATGTGTTTAATTTTGAATCTGCCGTTTTCGCTGGCCTTCAGGATAGAATCAATCACCGTCGAGGTTGTTTCCTCATACGGTATTTCGGTAATGACTAATGTCTTATTATCAAGTTTTTCAATTCTTGCACGAATACGTATACGTCCGCCACTTTGACCGTCATTATATTTTGACACGTCAATCAAACCACCCGTAGGGAAATCGGGATAGAGTTCAAACGGTTCGTTCTTTAAATATGCAATACTTGCATCTATCAATTCATTGAAGTTGTGAGGCAAGATTTTACAGGCCATTACCACAGCAATACCTTTGACACCTTGCGCCAAAATCAACGGGAATTTTACCGGTAATGTTATAGGTTCCTGATTACGTCCGTCGTACGAGGGCATCCATTCCGTCGTCTTCGCATTGAACAGAACTTCTTTGGCAAATGGCGACAAACGAGCCTCTATATAACGTCCTGCAGCCGCTTCATCACCTGTAAAAATATTTCCCCAGTTTCCTTGCGTGTCAATCAGCAAATCCTTTTGTCCCAAATTTACCAATGCATCATAAATACTACTATCGCCGTGAGGATGCAATTTCATTGTCTCACCCACAATGCTTGCTACTTTGTTGTAACGGCCATCCTCCATACGACGCATTGTGTAAAGCACACGTCGCTGTACGGGCTTCAAACCGTCTTCCAGATAGGGAATGGCACGTTCGGTAATAGTGGCCGAAGCATAATCAATAAACCAATCCTTGAAATAATCATCTATATATTGAATGTTTTGGATTGCTTGCTCCTGTACAGGTTCCTGCTCCTCTGACTGCATCCCGTCATTTTTTACTTCGTCCATAATACAAATTTTATGGACAAAAATCGTAAAAATCAAACTACAAAACACAAAAATGCAAAAGAAGATTTAACCACCTTTTCCACAAAATTCTCAAATAAGGAATTGTATCCTTATCCATCAATCTCAACAACACCTACTGCATAAAAACATAAAACGAAGCATTTACACAAAGAACAACTGCATTTTATCTATCCTTTTCTGAAACATATAATCGACTGATAAAAAACACATTATATATATGTATTGTTCATCTCCCATTTCATATTGTTAGATTTCTGAAAAAATTATCGTGTAATTCTTTTGTGTTTTTCAAAAAAAAAGTAATTTTGTGGTAACGTACAAAATAAAATAAATCAAAATAAAAGATTGTATGGCTGAAAATATTGGTAAAATAGTTCAAATCGTTGGTCCCGTGGTGGACGTTAGTTTTGAACAAGAAGGCAGTACTCTCCCAAGTATCAATGATGCACTTGAAGTAACAAGACCTGATGGTCAGGTAGTTGTGTTGGAATGCCAACAACACATTGGAGAAAACACGATTCGTACTATTGCAATGGACTCTACCGACGGTATGTCGCGTGGCATGGACGTAATTGCAAAAGGTGTACAAATCACAATGCCAATTGGCGACAAGGTGCGTGGACGTTTGTTCAACGTGACTGGTGACGCCATCGATGGTATTGGCGAAGTTTCAAAAGAAGGTGGTTACCAAATCCACGCTAATCCTCCAGAATATGAGAAACTTTCTACAAGTACCGAAGTGCTTTACACGGGTATCAAGGTTATCGACTTGATTGAGCCATACTCGAAAGGTGGTAAGATTGGTTTGTTCGGTGGTGCCGGTGTAGGAAAGACCGTGCTTATCCAAGAGTTGATCAACAACATCGCGAAGGCTCACAATGGTTTGTCAGTATTCGCAGGTGTAGGTGAACGTACTCGTGAAGGTAACGACTTGCTTCGTGAAATGATTGAGGCAGGTATCGTAAAATATGGTGATGAATTCAAAGAAAGTCTTGAAAAAGGCGGTTGGGATATTGACAAAATCGACAAAGAGGGATTGAAAAATTCTTCGTTGGCGATGGTGTTCGGTCAGATGAACGAACCACCCGGGGCACGTTCTCGTGTGGCTTTGTCAGGTTTGACTATTGCAGAAAACTTCCGTGACGGTGACGAGAAATCGGGCGGTCGTGATATCTTGTTGTTCATCGACAATATCTTCCGTTTCACGCAGGCAGGTTCCGAAGTTTCGGCTTTGTTGGGACGTATGCCGTCGGCCGTAGGTTACCAACCTACATTGGCAACAGAAATGGGTCTTTTGCAAGAACGAATCACCTCAACAAAACGTGGATCAATCACTTCGGTACAAGCAATCTATGTGCCTGCCGACGACTTGACTGACCCCGCTCCGGCAACAACGTTCGCCCATTTGGACGCAACCACAGTGTTGAGCCGTAAGATTGTTGAGTTGGGTATCTACCCTGCCGTTGATCCATTGGAATCAACATCACGTATTCTTACGCCGGAAATCGTTGGTGACGCTCACTACAATACCGCACAAAGAGTTATCAATATCCTTCAGAAGAATAAGGAATTACAAGATATTATCGCAATTCTTGGTATGGACGAACTTTCTGAAGAAGATAAGTTGGTGGTACAACGTGCACGTCGTGTTCAACGTTTCTTGTCACAACCATTCCACGTTGCAGAACAGTTTACAGGTATGCCGGGTAAATTGGTGTCAATTGAAGATACCATCAAGGGTTTCAATATGATTATCGACGGTGAAGTTGACCAATATCCAGAAGCAGCATTCAACCTTGTAGGTACAATTGAAGAAGCAATTGCCAAAGGCGAGGAAATGCTGAAAAACTCTAAATAATTGGGATTATGACAATTGATATAATTACACCATCTGAGAAATTGTTCTCCGGCTCGGCAAAACAAATCAATTTGCCTGGAAGCGACGGTTCTTTCGAAATCTTGGAAAACCACGCTCCTATAGTGGCAACACTTGCTGCCGGAAACGTCGTAATTGTTGATGACCAGAATCAACAACAAACATTCGAGATTACTGGTGGTGTTGTTGAGCAATCGGCAAATAAAGTGATAGTGTTGGTTGAATAACAATCGTCACAAATTATAAAAAAGGGCTGTTCTGAAGGACAGCCCTTTTTGTTTACCAGCTACTAAACTGATATCATAAAATAATTAATTGGGGACAAATAAAAAAGAGAAACCCGTTTCCGAATTTCTCTTTTGAATATGCGATAGTGTGAGGATTATCCCATAATCACTTCTACCGTGTGAGTCTTGCCAGCTTCTTGCATAGGAACAACAATTCCGTCAACTTGTTTTCCGTTGACAATCAGTTGTTTTACACCTTTGCTTACGTGGTCAGGATTCTTAACCGTGATATTGTATGTTGCACCACGGAACTGACGTGTCATTGTGAATCCGTCCCAAGCCTTTGGAATACAAGGGTTGATTGAAATGCCATCGTAATCAGGCTTCAAACCAAGAATGTATTGGATGATTGCGTAGAAGTTCCAAGCAGCCGTACCACTCAACCAAGAGTTTTTAGCCTCGCCCGGACGATACGCGTCTTTACCGGCAATCATCTGGCAATATACGTATGGTTCAACCTTGTGAAGGTCTGAAATGTCTTCCAAGAAACTTGGAGCAATCTTCGTGTAGTATTCGTATGCACGATCACCACGGCCAATCATTGTTTCACCAATCATAATCCAAGGATTGTTGTGACAGAAAATACCCGCATTTTCTTTGTAACCAGCAGGATATGTTGAAATTTCACCATATTCGATGTAGTATTTCGTGAATGCAGGGTTGTTCAATACGATACCGTACTTACAATCAAGACGTTCTTTAACTGAATCCAACGCTTTTTGGCAAAGGCCTTCTTCCTTACCGATTTCAGCCATCGTACACCATCCTTGTGATTCAATGAAGATTTTACCTTCCTCGTTTTCGTTAGAACCAACTTTGCGACCGAAGTAATCGTATGCACGAAGATACCATTCA
>JAFZTG010000217.1 GCA_017618935.1 Bacteroidales bacterium
ATGCCGATTCACTTGATGCAAGTGGTAACAAATATCAAAAATTGACTAACGGACAAACGTTGCGTACTGAATTTGGTGGTTATGTTCGTCTTCAATACACTCGCACGGAGTGGGAAACTGAATGGATGAAAAATTTGGGTGTGACTACCAAGTTGAACTTGTTCTCAAACTATTTGGAAAATCCACAAAACATCGACGTTGATTGGGAAACATTGATTACATGGAAACTCTTGAAATATTTTACTATCAGCTTCAACACACATTTGTTGTATGACGATGATACGAAGACGATAGAAATTGACAATGCAGGAAACACGATAGAACGTGGTCCGAAAGTTCAATTTAAGGAAATCTTGGGTGTAGGATTTAACTATAGTTTCTAATTGGTTAGAAATCAATAGATTGTAAAATTTTAAAGGAAAAATTAAAAAATTGTAGGTGTTTTGATAAGTCTTTCTTATCTTTGTAGAGATTTAAGTATAGAGAAAAATGGCACAAGACGTAAATAAAACGATTGAAGAGCTAAAATCAAAAATGGCGATTCTTATGTCAATGTACTCTGTGCAGAAATCGCAAAACGAACAATTAAAAAAAGATAACGAAGAATTAAAACAAACGATAAATAAACAACAAAATTCAATAAGTGAGTTAGAGCAAAAAGTTAATACGTTACAATTAGCAAAGGCTGTATCTGATTCGTCGAGCACTGGTGATAAATCGGCTCGAAAATATATTGAAGGAATTGTACGGGAGATTGATTCTTGTATTGCATTATTAAATAAATGAGCGACAAATTACCCATAAGGCTATCGATCCTCGAGAGGGTTTATTCTTTATCTATCGCAGTTGAAGATGAAGAGAAAATCCGTGAGGCAGCAAAAAGGACAAACGAATGGGCTGCAAAAGTCCGTCAAGCTTCTCCAAAGGCCGAAGCGCAGGATCTGTTGGCAATGGTAGCTTTGCAATTCGCAAGTAAAAATCTAGATAATGAACCTCGTTTTGGTAAAAATGAAGTTGGTGATGAACTAGAAAAACTTTGTGAAGAATTAGATGAATTTATTAAAATAAATCAATAAAAGGAAAAGAATAATTCAGACTACTCGTATTGTTTCTTTCATTCGCGGAAAACTCGACATTTATTTCGCACAAAAAGAGATCAGTTACTGCCGCCGATGATAGGCCTCACTCCTTCGGGAGTCCTTTCGGACAGTGGAAATCAGACTCGGCATACCCTCTAACCCTGTTGATTTTGGGGTTTTCTGGACAAGAAACAATATGAGTTTTTTATTTATATATACTGAATTATTATGTTTACAACAATTATCACAGCAGTTATTACATTCGTCTTGGGAGCAGCTCTCGCGTTTGTAGTACAAAAGATATTTCTGAATGCAAAAACAAAATCTATCTTAGCAGAAGCTGAAAAGACGGCCGAGGCAAACGCCAAGGAACGTATGCTCCAGGCAAAGGAAAAGTTTCTGCAAATGAAGTCGGAGAACGAAAAGGTCATCAATGAGCGAAATAACAAGGTTGCTCAGGCCGAAAACCGAATCAAACAAAAAGAAGCTACTTTGCAATCGAAATTCGATGAAATCCAACACAAACAGCAAGAATTGAATAACCAAAAGGAAATCCTTGCAAATCAAATCCAAATCAATCAACGTAAGGCAGAGGATTTGGAGAAAATTCACCGTCAACAAGTTGAACAGCTTGAAACTATCTCTGGGCTTTCGGCAAACGAGGCCAAGGAGCAACTTGTGGATTCGTTGAAGGCGGAAGCAAAAACTGAGGCAATGTCGCTCATCAACGAGATTATGGATGAAGCCAAGATGACGGCTAACAAGGAAGCAAAGAAAATCGTTATTCAAACTATTCAACGTACAGCTACAGAACATGTCGCAGAAAATTCGGTTTCGGTGTTCAACATTGAAAGCGATGAGGTGAAGGGTAGAATTATTGGCCGTGAAGGTCGTAATATCCGTGCCTTGGAAGCTGCTACGGGTGTTGAAATTATTGTGGACGACACTCCAGATGCAATTATTCTTTCGGGTTTTGACCCTGTTCGCCGTGAAATAGCTCGTTTGTCGCTTCACCAATTGGTAACCGATGGTCGTATCCACCCTGCAAGAATTGAGGAGGTTGTGGAAAAGACGAGAAAACAAGTTGAGGAAGAAATCATTGAGACAGGTAAACGTGTTGCCATAGACCTTGGTATTCACGGCTTGCACTCCGATTTGATTCGCCATATTGGTAGAATGAAATATCGTTCTTCTTATGGTCAAAATTTGTTACAGCATTCAAAGGAAACTGCAAAATTGTGTGGCATTATGGCTGCGGAACTTGGTTTGAACGCAAAAGCGGCAAAACGTGCAGGTTTGTTACACGATATTGGTAAGGTGATTGAAGAGGACGACGAAATGCCACACGCATTGTCGGGTATGAACTTGGCTGAAAGATGTAAGGAACGCCCAGAAATCTGCAATGCTATCGGTGCTCACCACGAGGAAATCGAGATGGAGTCGTTGATTGCTCCTATCGTTCAAGTGTGTGACGCTATTTCGGGTGCTCGTCCCGGCGCTCGTCGTGAAATTGTAGAATCGTATATCAAACGTTTGAAAGACCTTGAAAATATCGCTCTTTCATATCCGGGCGTATTGAAAACATACGCAATTCAGGCAGGTCGTGAACTTCGTGTGATTGTGGGTGCTGAAAAAGTAAGCGATTCCGAGGCAGAAGTATTGTCAATGAATATTGCAAAACGTATTCAAGAGGAAATGACGTATCCTGGACAAATTAAGATTACGGTAATTCGCGAAACAAGAGCTATCAATTACGCAAAATAATGTTGACGGGAAAAAATATATTGGTTACCGGAGGTGCTGGCTTTATTGGCTCAAATCTCGTTGAAACCCTTTTAAATCAAGGCAATACGGTTACGTGTCTTGATAATTTCTCGACGGGACATAGAGAAAATATAGAGCGTTTCTTCAGTAATCCGTGTTTTTCTTTGATAGAGGGCGATATTCGTGATTTGGAGACCTGTAGGAATGCCGTAAAAGGCAAGAATCTGGTATATCACGAAGCTGCTCTTGGTTCCGTGCCTCGTTCTATTGCCGATCCTGTAACCAGCACGCACGTCAATGTGCTTGGTTTTGTGAATATGCTCACGGCTGCAAAAGACGAGGGAATCACTCGTTTTGTGTATGCAAGTTCGTCTTCTACCTATGGCGATGCCGATTATTCGCCCAAAGTGGAGGATAA
>JAFZTG010000218.1 GCA_017618935.1 Bacteroidales bacterium
GTATATTTGTGTAATTAATGCAGATGGACAAAAAACGACAAAGACTTTTGTGAAATAAAAATAAGTTTAACTAAAGATTCGATAATAGTATGAAAAAAGTAGTTTTTTGGATGCTATGTGCATCTGTATGTTTCGGTTTCCTTGCAACGTCTTGTAGCAAAGACGAGGAGGAAAATTCTATTGACCCAAAGAATGTTACCAAAAGCGATTCTGAAGATCATGGTTCAGCAATTTCTGTAATTCAAAATCAAATTATCGGAACAGACTGGTATCTTGAATATAAAACTGGAACCGATGACTATAATAACTCCGCAAGCAAACACAGTGTTTATTTCAATTTTTCAGAAAGTGAAATATTTGAGATAGATGTGGAAAGTGGCAACAAGGCAAAAAGATGCACGTACATAACATTAGGGGACACCGCAATTGCATACAATGATTTGGTTCTATGCGAGGCGCTTAAAGTGGAAAACGTGAAACTTTCAAATGACACCTTATATTTCGGTTATGAGAAAGAACAAATTTCTGGGTATTTTGTAAAAAAAGAAATTGTGGATAATTCAAACGTTAAATTTTAAAAATAGATGGTATGAAAAAAGTGCTTTTTATCTCAATGCTTGCTGTGGCAGCGATAGTTGCCTGCAACAAGGAAGACGAGGAAACAACTCCTCAAGTGCAAGAACCGCAGAAAACAGAACCTGTTACTGCGAATGACCAAATCACTATCCTGAAAGCCGACGAAGATGGCGTATTGGCAAACATCGACGGCAAGGATACCTTGATTGTGGTTGGAGTACCTTACGGAGAACCAGCGGTTATAAAAGGTTCTATTGTTGTGCAAGTGGGCGAAGGTGACAATGTTCACGATTCTGTAATCTACATCTACGCATCAAAACCTATAGAGCGTGATTACACGTACGACACTATCACCGAACGTATTGGCGACCACGACACCACCTACACTATCCCTGTGCCGAAAAAACAGTAAAAGATTGGTTTCTGGTATGTAAAAAAGACAATCCAAAAATGGGTTGTCTTTTTTGTGTTTTAGCAAAAAAAGAGGACCAAATGGTCCTCTTTTCTGTTATGCAAATTGCTTGAACGTTTTCTTAATGATTTCGATACTATCGCGAAGTTGTTCCTCGTTGATTACAAGCGGTGGAGCAAAACGGATAATATGTTCGTGAGTTGGTTTTGCCAACAAACCATTGTCGCGCAATGCCAAGCAGAAATCCCAAGCTTTCTTTCCGTTGTGTGGTTCAATAATAACGGCGTTCAACAAACCTTTACCACGAACCAATTTCTTCATTGGGTGTTGGAAAGAATTCAACTCGTCGCGGAAGATTTTTCCAAGACGTTCAGCGTTTTCAGCCAATTTTTCGTCTTTCAAAACTGAAAGAGCAGCGATGGCAACTTTTGCAGCAATTGGGTTTCCACCGTAAGTAGAGCCGTGTTCGCCCGGTTTAATGTTCAACATAATGTCGTCGTCAGCCAAAACTGCAGAAACAGGCAACATACCGCCGCTGATTGCCTTACCCAAGATAAGAATGTCAGGACGAACGCCTTCGTGGTCGCAGCAAAGCATTTTACCCGTACGGGCCAAACCAGTCTGAACTTCGTCGGCAATGAAAAGTACGTTGTGTTTTTTACACAAATCGTAGCATTTTTTCAAATAACCATCGTGAGGAACATATACACCAGCTTCACCTTGAATAGGTTCTACCAAGAAACCAGCAACTTTGTCACCTTCTTTTTCAAGAACTTTTGCAAGAGCGTCAACATCGTCGTAAGGAACTTTGATGAAACCAGGAGTAAGCGGACCGTAGTTCGCATACGATTCAGGGTCGATTGACATTGATATGATAGAGATGGTTCTTCCGTGGAAGTTTCCTTCGCAGCAGATGATTTTTACTTCATCGTTTGGAATACCTTTCTTTACAACACCCCAACGACGAGCAAGTTTCAATGCAGTTTCGTCACCTTCGGCACCAGTGTTCATCGGTAACAATTTGTCGTAACCGAAAAATTTAGTTGCAAATTCCTCATATTCACCAAGCGTATCGTTGAAAAATGCACGTGAAGTAAGGGAAATCTTTTGTGCTTGGTCAACCATTGCCTTTACGATTTTTGGATGGCAATGTCCTTGGTTTACTGCTGAATATGCAGATAGGTAATCATAATAGCGTTTGCCGTCGGTGTCCCATACATACACACCTTCGCCTTTCGCCAAAACTACAGGGAGCGGATGGTAGTTGTGAGCGCCATACTTAAGCTCTCTGTCCATGTAATCTTGCTGAGTCATTGTATTATTATTTATTGATTAAACTTTATTTTTTACGTGCCAAAGGTAGAAATATTTTTCAAATGTTAATCTAAAAAAAAGAGATTGTCCATATCATTTTGAAAAAAATGTATTTGTACTTTTACGTAAGGAGAAATTGTTTTTTTTTCATAAAATTCATTTGTCATACAATAAAATTCCGTTATTTTGTTTTAGAAAATTCTTTAATATGGAAAATAATAACAATCAACAACAATTGAGCATTGATCTGTCTGCCGATGTGGCAGAAGGGACATATTCTAATTTGGCGATTATTTCACATTCAAATACGGAATTTATCTTAGATTTTGTAAGAATGATGCCGGGAATGCCCAAAGCAAAGGTGATGTCAAGGGTAATATTGACTCCCGAACATGCGAAAAAGCTTTTGAATGCCTTGCAAGAAAATATAGCAAAGTACGAGAAGAATGTCGGGATGATTAAGCAAAACGAGAATTTTACGATAAACAATTTTGGCCCAAATTCAGCTCAGGCATAGTGTATGGAACAACAGGAACTGATATATGGTACGCACGCAATATTGGAAGCGTTACGCGATTGTAAACCTATTGACCAAATTTTGATAAAAAAACAATCTGATAACGAGCAGATTAGAGAGATTATTTATTTGGCACGGAAGCAAAATGTCACTATCAAAAGTGTTCCCATAGAGAAATTAAACAGACTTACGAAAAAGGCTCATCAAGGTATAATTGCTTTTATGTCGCCAATAGAGTTTCAGGATATAGAGCAAATAGTTCCTTCGTTATTTGAAAAGGGCGAAACGCCGTTTCTTGTGATTCTTGACCAAGTATGTGATGTTCGAAATTTTGGTGCGATAACACGTACGTGTGAATGTATGGGTGTTCATGCAATTATTGTTCCTCAAAAAGGAGCAGCACAAATCGGTGCCGATGCGGTAAAGACTTCGGCTGGCGCATTGCTGAAAGTACCCGTTTGTAAAGTTAAGTCTTTGAAGGGGGCAATTGCATATCTCAAAGATTGTGGTATTCAAATTATGTGTGCAGCCGAGAAATTCTCAAAAAAATGTAATGAAGCTGATTTTACCCAACCGTTAGGTTTAGTTTTTGGTGCTGAAGAGGATGGCATTGAGGAATCCATTATTGAAATGGCTGATGGTTGTGTGAAAGTTCCAATGAAAGGTAAGATTTCGTCGTTGAATGTTTCGGTAGCGGCAGGAATGTGTATATATGAAGTATGTCGTCAACGTGACAATTCATAATGGGTAGAAACGGGTTGTCTGGAAATTGTAAAAACTGAATTTTGGTATAGTTATTGCAAGTTTTTTATATCTTTGTATAATTAAATGTTTTTGATATGAAAAAATTAGTTTCAATTTTCGTTGTCGCTTTGCTTTGCTCTTGTGCAATTCCAACGACTTTGACAAACAATTCTCAACAAGAATCAACGACAAACGGCACTACCCCACAGCAGAATTTGCCGAAAAAGCAAGCGAAAAAAACCACAAATAATCAGGCACAACAGGCTTCTGGCACGACAGAAAACAAGCAGGCAAAGAAAACGACAAACAATTCTTCGACTCCTGCTCCTGCACCAGCAAAAAAACAAGCGAAAAAAACTACAAAATAACAGTTTCGCCTTTCTCGCTCATTGTGTGATTGTTGATAACTCGTGAAATCTTCGTCGCGAGTAACGATATTCTTTTTGCGACAAAAAGTACCTTTGTTGTGCAAATAGTAAAGGTGCAAAATGGCTGAAATTAACGAATATACAGAAGAAAATATCAGAACCCTCGAAGGCGTGGAACACATACGCCTTCGTCCGGGTATGTATATCGGTAAACTTGGCGACGGCTCGCATTCCGACGACGGAATCTACGTTCTTGTCAAAGAAGTGATTGACAACTCCATTGACGAATTTCGTATGGGAGCCGGTAAGGTGATTGATGTCGTTGTTAAAGATGGCAAAGTGTCTGTCCGCGACTATGGTCGTGGTATTCCTCTTGGTAAATTGCTTGACTGCGTGTCAATCTTGAATACTGGTGCAAAGTACGATTCTAAGGCGTTCAAAAAATCTGTCGGTTTGAATGGTGTGGGTACCAAGGCAGTCAATGCTCTTTCGTGGAAATTTTCGGCTCAATCGTTCCGTAACGGCGAAACTCGCCGAATAGAGTTCAAACAGGGAAAACTTGTAGCTGATACGGGTGTCGTAAAAGATGACGGAAACAAAGTGCAACAAGGTACTCTCATTGAGTTTGAACCAGATTCAAGCAAAGGTCTTTTTGAAAATTACGCCTTCCGAGACGATTTCATCGAGACGATGATGCGTAATTATTCGTACTTAAATACGGGACTTACCATAAATTACAACGGTCTGAAATTCAACTCAAAAAATGGTTTGTTGGATTTGTTGACCGAAAATTTTGAAAGAGATCAAATCGTGCCATTGTACCCGATTATCCATCTGAAAGGTACCGATATTGAAATTGTACTTACGCATACCGAACAAACTGGCGACGACTATTATTCGTTTGTAAACGGACAATATACGATTCAAGGCGGAACTCACGAAAGTGCGTATAGAGAGGCATTGGGGAAAACAATCAAGGAATTTTTCAATAAAAACCAGGAACTTTCCGATATTCGAAATGGCATTGTAGGTGCTATCGCAATCAATGTTGAAGAACCCGTATTCGAAAGCCAGACAAAGGTGAAATTGGGCTCTCGCAATATGACGCCCCAAGAAGACAGCATCTCGGTCAACAAGTTTGTGAACGACTTTGTGAAACAGGAACTTGACGATTACTTGCACAAACACCCCGAAATTACCGAGGTGATGGCAAAAAAAATCCAAGACTCCGAAAAAGAACGCAAGGCAATTGATGTTGTTCGAAGCAAATCAATGTCGAAGCGGGCAAGTCTGAACAATAAAAAATTGCGTGATTGTCGCTATCACTACAATACAAATCACGAACTTCGCGAAGAAACCTCCATTTTCATTACCGAGGGTGATTCGGCAAGTGGTTCCATTACGAAATCAAGAAATGCTTCAACACAAGCAGTTTTCAGTCTGAAAGGTAAACCACTGAATGCCATAAAGGCAAAGCAAAAAGACATTTACGAAAACGAAGAGTTGAATCTTTTGCAGTCGGCCCTCAATATAGAAGGGTCGCTGGAAAATCTTCGCTACAACAAGGTCATTATTGCCACCGATGCCGATGATGATGGTATGCATATCAGAATGTTGCTGGTATCGTTCTTCCTGAAATATTGTCCGAACTTGATCCGCGAAGGACACGTATATATTCTGCAAACGCCTTTGTTCCGTGTAAGAAACAAAAAGGAAACGCGCTACTGCTACACCGACGAGGAGCGTGTGGCTGCAATCAACGCCCTTTGTTCCGACCCGAAAATGGAAATCACCCGATTCAAAGGTCTTGGAGAAATTTCGCCCGATGAATTTACCTTGTTTATCGGAAAAGATATTCACTTGGAACCAGTTGTCATCAACCACGACACGCAACTGAGCGAAATGCTGAATTTCTATATGGGCGACAATACTCCCGAACGTCAGGAATTTCTATTCCAGAATCTAAGAATCGACACCGACGAACTACGCTAATTGTTCTTTTTTTCTATGTCCAAAACATGGATCGTTGCAGCCACGGTTGCTATGATAGCATAAAACGACGACAAGGCCACTCCAAGAACAGGAACGTACAACAACAAGGCAAATACGAATCCGTGACCACAACTCATCGCCTTTCGTTGTCGAACATAACGTACACTTTCGGATACTGAAAGTTTTTTTCGCTCGTTTGTGTAATCAATGAATGAAAAACCGTAAAAGTATGCTGAAACGAGAAATAAAATGACGGAAACAAACGGCGCAGCCATTGCCGCGGTGAAGAACGAACAGATAAAGAAAACGAAGCCAATAAGCATTTCCATACAAAAGTTCCGCAACGCTAGCAAAATCCCACGAATCACGTCGCTGACAAATTGCCGAAGGTTGAATGGATAATCGTTGTCTGTGATTATTTTTTCCGTCTTCTCCGACAGGTACGCGAGAAACGGCGACATTATTATTACTATAATGTATCCGCCCCACATTCCTACTACTATGAAAAAGAGAATCCTGAAAAGAATCAACAGTAGGGAACTTACTAATCCGTCATATACATAATTAGTTAAGACTTTCATAGTCAGGTATTCCGTCAATTCACCAATGGAATATAGTCCTACGGACAACAAGAGAAGAAACAAGGCGACAGGAATGAGAAACGTCCACGAAAGTCCGTTTTTCCTGATGAAGGAAAATGCTTTCCCATGTAGCGACAGTGCCGTACTAAACTCTTGTATTACATTCATAACCAATGAGTTATTTTGTGTAGGTAATCGTCAGCTTCAGCTTATTCGAGGCCGTCCCGTCTAAAACAAAGGCATTGCCATAGATATTGTTTTCGGGAATGCAGATTTCATAGGAATAATCGTCTGCCGTAGCAGAATGGTCATAGAGATATTGCATGAAATATTGAATATCAAACAAATAGCACGTACTGTCTTTTGTAGCCGACATTGTTGAATAAATCAGTTTTCGAGAATCGTCATAAATGCGTAAGTTAAGCGGGAGATACGCATTCCGTGATTCCTTCAAGGGAATTGAAAGCCGTGCAATATTGATTAACAACGGGTCGGAACTGTTCAGTTGCATATTGTCTCTCCACGATTCCAGACCAGAAAAATGCACTTTCGTTTTCAAACCGTTAAAACCTTGCACGTATGTTTCGCTCGCTTCAGTATTAAGATTTGACGAGATTGTCGTCGGATATTCATGCTCATACACATTGATTGCCTGCAAATAAATCTGACTCGGGTCGGATGACAAAGGTTTGTTATACGCTTGTGGTGACGGGGCAAACACCAACGATTCCGTTGTCGCATCACTTTTATTATGGAAATAAAACTTCAGCTCGGGAATGCAATGCACTATGACAGATTGTGCATTGTTGAACGCATCGTTTTTCGTAGTCAAGTATATTCCCTTGAATTGCTTAATAAACAGTGAATCAAAATGTTGTGGCGACTGTGAGGCATCGTAGCATGCCGAAATTTTTGAAAAAATCGCATTTACAACCTCATCTGGCAACTTATAAAGATACGAAGTGTCGGAATCGGCGTGTTTCTTGAAATCTATATCCATCAACGGAGTCAACGAAGACAAGCACGTGGGCATTGTATTTGATTGGCAATAATTTTTACAATCCTCCACAGTAACATCTTGCGTAACTTCATAGAGCGAGAAGGTTTGAGCCGTATTGACATCGCCATACACATATTTGTGTGATTTTGAAAGTCGGAAACAGGCAGAATCAAGAACGAAATTTGCCAAATCGTCTAAATTCAACCCTTGCACATACAATCGGGTTACAAATCCAGCACGCGTTTTTCCCATCACGTCGTCGTTCATCTCGCCCACCATATAAGAAACCGCCGAGGAACGAACAGAATCGTCATCAGTCGTCGATAAAGTGATAGTTGTTGACGTACTATCCACTAATGTTTTGAGCAAATCAGTACCGGGAAGAGTATCCAATCCTATAGTATTGTCGCCTTTGTCGCACGAAACGAACAATAGCAGGCAACACAAACAACCAAGAAGCGACAACTTCACGTTCATTTTATTTTGCATCAGGTAAATCGGGTAAAAGACTATCGTAAAAATCAGAATACGCATCGGCATAGTCTTCGAGCCCTTGGTACGGAAGAATGAGTTTCTTCTTGTCCTTGCAATATTGAATCAATTCCGCATTGACATCTTGTTCTCCCAACACAACACCCTCGGCTTGGTCAATAGCCAACTTATTCAGACTCAACCAATCGGCGCCGTTTTTTATAGGTTGGATGTCCTCATCCGTAATCCCGTCAAAATGAATTTTATTGACGAAATTGCTTGAAAACTTAGTATTGAAGCTATTGTTGTATAAGGAATACACCACTTTCGCATTTGCAAAAAGCGGATCTTCGTAGAATGTCTTCTTCAAATATAAAGGCAGCAATGACGTAAACCAACCGTGACAATGCACAATATCGGGAGCCCAACGAAGTTTCTTCACCGTTTCGAGCACACCACGAGCAAAGAAAATCATACGCTCGTCGTTATCGTCAAATTCAGCGCCGTTTTCATCGGTAAACAACGCCTTACGACGGAAAAACTCCTCATTATCAATGAAATATACTTGCAAGCGAGCTTGCTGAATCGATGCGACTTTAATTATAAGCGGATGATCCGTATCGTTTATGATAAGATTCATTCCTGACAAACGGATAACCTCGTGAAGCTGATTTCGGCGTTCGTTGACCAAACCATATCTTGGCATGAAGCAACGAATTTCTTTACCTTTCTCTTGAATGTATTGAGGAAGATATCGACTCTTCAACGACATCTCTGTGTCGGGAAGGTACTTCGCCATTTCTTGGGAAACATAAAGGACTTTTGCTTTTTTCATCGCACAAAATTTTCGTATGCAAAATTAACAATTTTTTTTTGAGAAAACCGAAGATTTTTCTCAAAATCTACTTTTTCACGTATCGTTTCTCCTTCAAAACACTATAAGAAA
>JAFZTG010000026.1 GCA_017618935.1 Bacteroidales bacterium
ACCGATTTCGAAGGTGTTGACACGAGCAAGGCGACGCTGAAAATTGCCGCAGCCGTTGACGAGACGTTTACTTCAAAAGATTTCTGTATGGTGGCGAATTGGGACAATGTGGAGCAACTTTACACCAACGAAGGTGCCACGTCAAAAATAAAGACAGAAACTACTGGCGTTGAAGTAGTTCCCGAAGGAAAGAAATATTGTGTGCTTGCAGGACACGATTCGGGCGGAAAATGGTATGTTGACGGAATGGGATTTACGTTCCAGCAGGTAAATAACTGGGCAGCAGGATTTTATCCTATTACGTTGGCTGACACGGCAACGACGTATATCAATTTGTTTATGTATGGTTTCCCTGAATATTGCGAGCGAACGACATTGATGATTATGTTAGTGAATGCCGACAATGATATTGAGTGCGAGTTGCAGGGCGACAGAATCTCTGTAGGCGAAGGCTGGCACGGGATTTCTATTCCGATTTCGCGATTTGCTTCGAAAAACAAGAATTTTGATTTCGATGCAATTGATAAAATTTCAATTTCCGTGTTCTCGAATGGAGAGGCCTGCGATGTGAAAACGGCGATAGATTATGTGGTAATAACGAAGAAACGGCCGTTGTTTCCCGTGTATAAAAATTAAGAATTAATTGATAATTATGTAGGGACGCACCGCGTGCGTCCGAAAAATATAAAAAATAAAAATATGAGAAAGATTGCATTTATTTCCAGTTTGATTGCAGGTTTGTATATGATGACCAGTTGTGGCGTTCAAATGCTTCCTATGGCGTTGGATACGGCAGAGGACAACGACCCATATTACAAAATAAACGATACGAAAAACTCCGACTACGTGGAACTTTTCACGGCTTCGTCCATATTCTTGGACGACCTTCCCGGCTGTTGGGGCTTTGAGAAAGACGCGTGCCGTGATTTTATGGTCGATTCCAAGATTGTGTACAAAGGAATGGGCAGTCTGCATCTGAAATGGGACAAGTCGAAGAAAGGATGCGACTGGATTGGCGTTGGCTTTATGTGGAACAACTGGCAGACGGTTGATATGTCCGACATTATTGACACGTGGGCGCTGGAGTTCTGGGTTCGTACCGCCGATGGTGATGAAATTGGTTCAGTGCCAATCAATTTTGCATTTTTGGACAACAACAATAAAACCACATCCACCATTGCGTGTGGTAGTAGGTTTTACGAAGGTTTCGGTGTAAATCCGACGTGGAAACGCGTGCAAATTCCGCTTTCATATTTTCGTTTTGTCGATTCAGGCGTAAATCCTGTGGAAGTCAATCAATTAATTATGTCGTTCGATGGAACTGCGGAAATATACCTTGACGAGATGAAACTGGTTGAATTGCAGCCAAAGGAATAAAAGAAATCATATTACAAATTCTTGTAGTTTGATTTCAAAATTCAAAGCATAACTTGTTCATAAGTATCTCGCCAAAACAACGTGATATTTCTGTAATGAAGTAATTTTGTTGCCAAAATAAATCAACATGATTGAAATATCATACGAGGCGATAAAATTCTGGTTCTGCATCTTTTTGATTGTAGTAACAAGCATTCAGATACTGTTCTATTTATTCTTTTACATCCGTATTTGCTGTGTCAAACGGAAAGAGACAAAAACGACTTCCGAAGAGCCTGTTTCGGTAATTATTTGTGCCCGTAACGAGGAAGAAAACCTCAAACAGTTCCTACCCTTGATTTTGGAACAGAAATATCCAAAATATGAAGTCATTGTCGTAAACGACAGTTCCGAAGACGATAGCGAGTATGTGCTCAAGGATTTCCTTGAGAAATATCCTCACCTTCGAGTTTCTACCATAAAAAAAGATGAAAAGTTTTCTCACGGGAAAAAATTGGCAATCACCGTCGGTATAAAAGCGGCAAAATATGACAAGATGTTGTTTATCGATGCCGATTGCTACCCTCAATCAGACCAATGGATTCGCTTGATGCAGCAGGAATTTTGCGACAAACACGAAATTGTGCTCGGTTATGGCGGATATATAAGAAAACCTGGGTTTTTGGACAAACTGATTCGCTACGACACCTACTCCATCGCCGTCAATTATCTTTCGTTTGCCCACGCCGGACTGCCATATATGGGTGTAGGACGAAACTTGGCTTACACCAAAAACGTCTATGACCACAGCAGCAAATTCAGCACGCACTACCATATAAAATCTGGTGACGACGATTTATTCGTTTCGGAAGTCGGCAATAGGAATAACACGTCTATTTGCCTGAATCCCAACAGTTTCACCCGTTCGGAACAAGTTTCGTCGTTTCGAAACTGGAAATTCCAAAAACGCCGTCATCTCACGACATCGCCCCGATATAAGTTCATTCATAAACTTTTGTTGTGTCTGGAACCCTTCACTCGGGAAATGTTCTACCTCTGCACCATTATTTGGTGCATATTACAACTCGAAATGATGTTTTTACCAATCGTCATCCTTATTGCAAGCAGAATGTTCATCTTTTTGCTTCTCTCTATTCTAAACGCACGGCGATTGCAAGAGAAAAACATTTGGCCGTATGCAATTTTGTTCGACATTTTCTTACCGATAGAAATCGCATACTTGCACATCTTAAACAAGGTAAAACCGCTCAAATCAATATGGTAATGGACAAGCGACTATACGAATATTTTCCAAACTTAACAAAGAAGCAGTACGAGCAGATTGAGCAGTTGTGCGAGCTATATCCGTATTGGAACGAGAAAATCAACGTGGTTTCCAGAAAAGATATTGAGAACATTTTTGAACATCACATTCTTCATTCAATGGCAATCGCCAAATTTTTCGAATTCAAGCAAGGAAGCACGATTCTTGACGTAGGTACAGGTGGCGGATTGCCCGGAATTCCACTTGCAATCCTGTTTCCCAAAGTTCAATTTACGCTCATCGACAGAATTGCGAAAAAAATCACGGTGGCAAGCAACATCATCAGCGAACTTGGTTTGACCAATGCCACAGCACGTCAACAAAGCGTTGAAGAGAACAAAGAAAAATATGATTATATCGTAAGTCGTGCCGTTACCGCATTTCCCGATTTTTACAAGATGGTGAAGAAAAATATCAGCGGAATTGTCAATAATTCCCTGACTAACGGCATAATCTACATAAAAGGCGGCGATTTCTACGAAGAGATGCAAGGATTCAAGAAATATAAAATCTATCCTATCAGTGCATATTTCTCAGAACCGTTTTTTGAGACAAAAAAAATAATTTATTTACCAATTGAACCCTAAAAAGTTTTGTAATTCAAATTATTCTTGTACTTTTGCAAACCGATTTACGGGATTTACACAAGTAGAACTATTTAAAATAAAGATAAGATGAAACGTACATTTCAGCCTTCAGTAAGAAAAAGAAGAAACAAACACGGCTTTAGAGAAAGAATGGCAACTGCTAACGGAAGAAAA
Organism: Bacteroidales bacterium; assembly: GCA_017618935.1. The sequence goes on from JAFZTG010000026.1 coordinate 3,442, forward strand.
GTTTTAGCAGCACGTAGAGCAAAAGGAAGAAAAAAATTGACAGTGTCTGACGAATTCCGTCACAGAAAATAATTTATTGACATTTCAGTTTCTACTGACATATAAAATTGGAAAAGCGTATCGTTTATGATGCGCTTTTTTTATGCTATTGCAAAAAATATAGTTTTCTATTACCTTTGAAATATGAAATTCTATCTCGTTTTCATATATCAAATCCTTAAAAGCCTTTCATTTTCAAGACTTTACAATTTTTGTAAACTTTACATTTCATTTGTTGCATCTCATTGTTTCAAAATACACAATTTCAACGCTTTACCATCATTTATCAGCATTGAACCGACCAATATCTGCAATCTGCAATGCCCCGAATGTCCCACGGGAAACAAAAGTAGCATAGTAGAGAAAGGGAAAATCTCCTACGCCACGTGCGAGCAACTCTTTCCACAGATTACGAGACACGTTATATTTGCAAACTTGTATTTTCAAGGCGAGCCGTTCATCAACGAAGAACTTGTGCGTATCGCCACATTGGCACACAAGGAAAACATACTGACTTCCGTTTCGACCAACGCACATTTCATCACACAGGCAAATGCCGACGCAATTGTTTCGTCGGAAATCACAAAAATGATCATCTCGCTTGACGGCTACGACCAGAAATCGTACGAGAAATACCGACGAAACGGACAATTTCAAAAAGTGCTTGACGGCTTACAATATTTGCAAGAAGCGAAACAAAGAAAACACACGAATTTGCCACTCATAGAACTGCAATGCCTGCTGTTCAAGCATACGGAACAACACAAACAAGAAATTGCCGACATAGGGAAAAAATTCTCCGTTGACAGAATCATATTCAAGACGGCTCAATTCTATGACAATCAAAACATTGAGATGCTCCCTTCTGAGAAAAACAGCCGTTATACTGTTCACGACGGACAACTTGACATCAAGAAAAAACTGAGAAATAAATGTTGGAAAATGTGGAGTTCGTGCGTCATAGCGTGGAACGGCAACGTGCTCCCCTGCTGTTTCGACAAAAATCATACGTTCACTTTTGGCAACATCATGCACAATAAATTCTCGGAAATCTGGTTTTCAAAAACATATAGTTCGTTCCGAAAAAATATTCATACAAACCGACAACAAATAAAAATGTGTCAAAATTGCTCCGAATAACGTGAGTTTGCTAAAAAAAACATACTTTTGTGAGATTAAAATTTTATGAATAAAAAAAGACAAACCATACAATATATTATCTGTGATTTTATCACGGCTGCCATCGTGTGGACGCTATTTTTCTTCATACGAAACAATTTTATTGATGCGTATTATCTGATTTATCCAGAACTGCGAAATCACATTCTGACTGACACACACTACATTTACGGACTTTGCTTTATTCCTACAATGTGGATTGCACTCTATTATTTGAGTGGCTACTATAAAAACATTTATCGAAAATCACGTTTGAAAGAATTTCTCAGCACGTTCTTCATCACCATTTTCGGAACAATGATTCTATTTTTCACCATAATTCTTGATGACAACGTTCCAACATATAAGGCATATTACCAATCGTATCTCCTATTGGTTTTGCTACATTTCGTCATAACCTACATTCCTCGATTTATTATAACGACGACCACCATTCGGAAAATAAGAAGCAGAAAACTCGGGTTCAACACATTATTGGTTGGAAGCAACGAAAAGGCCGAGAATCTGTATAAACGACTGGAATCGGCGAAAAAATCAGCAGGAAACAAGTTTATCGGCTTTGTCAATGTGATTGAGCAACAAGAATATCAAATGTCGAAGTATATGCCACATCTTGGCAAGATTGACGAGGCGAAAAACATCTTCAAGCAACAAAATATCGACGAAATCATCATTGCCATTGAATCGAAAGAACACGCATACATTGAACATATCTTATATTGTCTGCAAGGCACGAAAGCCGTTATAAAAGCCATTCCCGACAATTGCGACATTATTTCGGGACGCGTTTCGTTCAATTCCATGCACGACGAGCCACTTATCATTATTTCGCAAAATGTGATGCCTATTTGGGAAGAGAAACTCAAACGTCTTTTCGACATCATCGTTTCCGTCCTCGTGCTTATTATTGGCTCACCACTCTATATTTTTACCGCCATTATGGTAAAATGTTCATCGAAAGGACCTATTTTCTACAAACAGGAACGAATCGGTCAATACGGAATTCCGTTCAACATTTATAAATTCCGTTCCATGATTGTGAATTCAGAAATTGACGGGCCGCAACTTTCAAAGGAAAACGACGACAGAATCACCCCGTGGGGACATACGATGCGAAAATTCCGTCTTGACGAAATACCTCAATTCTACAACGTACTCAAAGGCGATATGTCGCTCGTTGGTCCACGACCAGAAAGACAGTTTTTTATTGACCAAATCGTAAAAATTGCGCCTCACTATACGCATTTACAAAAAGTCCGTCCAGGTATCACGTCCTTAGGTCAAGTAAAATACGGCTACGCACAAAGTCCCGAAGAAATGGCAAGCCGTATGAAATACGATATCATTTACATTGAAAACATGTCAATCTACCTTGACATAAAAATCCTTATTTACACAATAAAGACGGTAGTTCTTGGAGAAGGAATATAAATCCTCAAATTACAGCGCAATAATATTGTTTTTAATACCGTATTTGATGAGGTCAACTTGCGTTTTGAGGTTGAGTTTCTGCATAATATGCGTTTTGTG
>JAFZTG010000219.1 GCA_017618935.1 Bacteroidales bacterium
ATTGTTTCAAACATCGTTTCAATCAGTTCCGTAAGATTTGGATAATCTTTGTCAATATCGCCAGCAACTTTGCGTAACACTGGATTTCCGTATGCAATAATTGGTTTTATCATATCCGTAAATTTTATCTTTGCAAAGATAATTGTTTAATCTTCTATGCCAACATTTTTTGCAGGCAAATGAAATAATTCTATATTTGTGGTGTGTTCAATTTAAAAATTTACGAATATGAAAAAGATTTTGGTTTTGAGTGTTTTGGTTTCTTCAATGTTGTTCTTCGGTTGTAAAAAGGAAGATGACGATGTGCGAACTCCGTATTGTGGGATTTATACTGGTTATCTGACATACACTTCAGAAAGGAATGGCAATGAAATGTCGGAAAGAAACCTCACCAAGTTGGATGTGCGAAAGAATGGTGATAATATAAAATCCGTAAGTGTGTACTATGCAAGTAATGGTGGTCTTTTATTTACCACGCAGGCAATGTCGGTGGTAAGCACGCAAAATGGTGATGGATTCTGTGGTCACGTGTATGAAAGTGTTACAAAAGATGAAGATGGTATTGACGTTACTACCATAGGTTTGCCCGTTTCTGATGATAGTGAGTGTTCGTGCGAAATTGCACCAAATAAAGACGGTGTGTTAACTCTTCGTTTTGTGTCACAAAAAAGTTATGTGAACTCGCACGGGATGGGCGTTGTGGAAACGTATGAGTTTGAGGGAGGGAAGAATTAAATTAAGAATTAAAAATTAAGGGATTCTTTGTAATCCCTTAATTTTTGTTTATCCAATTTTATTTTTTTCTTGCTTGTTCGTAAGCAACGGTTTTATCCTGCACGCTCAACAAATAATCTATATCGTCAAGAGCATTTACAAGACAATGTTTCTTATAGCCGTTTATCTCGAACTTTTCGCTATGTCCGGTTGCTTCGTTCGTAACGGTTTGATTCGGAACGTCAACTGTCACGATTGTTTTCGGATCTTTTGCGATTGAGTCGAACAATTCTTGTTGGAACTTTTGAGAAACCACAACTGGCAACACAAAGCAGTTCAACAAATTATTTCTGTGAATATCGGCGAAACTCGACGAAATCACAACACGAACGCCATAGCCTGCAATTGCCCATGCAGCATGTTCACGGCTTGAACCAGAACCCCAGTTTTGACCACCAACAATAATTTCGTGAACACCTTCGCGCGGTGCTTCCGAGAAATCAGGCTGGTTCATCACAAAATCAGCGATAGGTTTCCCGTTAGCATCGTAACGCAAATCGTGCATAAACGCATCGCCGAAGAACTTCGGGTCGCGTGTGGTGCTTGCCAGATAGCGGGCAGGAATAATTAAGTCGGTATTGCAGTTGTCGATGGCAACAGGAATACACGTTGATTTGATTATATTGAATTTTTGTTTTGCCATAATCTTAAATTTTACGAGGGTCAGTAATTACACCAGTGATTGCACTTGCGGCAACAACGAGCGGAGAAGCCAAAACAGTTCTTGCACCCGGTCCTTGACGACCAACAAAGTTACGGTTTGACGTAGAGATTGAAAGTTTTCCTGCTGGAACTTTGTCGGGGTTCATTGCCAAACACGATGAACACGACGGCAATCGAAGTTCGAAACCTGCTTCTTCCAAAATCTTGTCAATTCCTTCGTCAATGATTTGCTTGCGAACTAACCAAGAACCTGGGACGAGCCAAGCAACAACATGAGGAGCTTTTTTCTTTCCTTTTACAATCGAAGCGAATGCGCGGAAATCCTCAATACGACCATTGGTACATGCACCCAAGAAACAATAATCTACAGGCGTACCTTCCAATTTTTGTCCTGGTTTAAACTGCATATAGTCAAGTTGGGCCGTCAATTGTGCTTTTTCAGCATCGCTCAAGCCGTCAAGCGTCGGAACTGTCTCGTCAATCGCGATACCAGCGCCAGGGTTTGTACCGTAAGTAATACGTGGCTTAATGTCTTCGGCACGATAGGTTACTTCCTTGTCGAACACAGCATCGTCGTCGGTTTTAAGCGTTTCCCAATATGCAACAGCCTTATCCCATTCAGCACCTTTAGGAGCATATTCGCGTCCTTGCAAGTATTTGAACGTTGTTTCATCGGGTGCGATAATTCCCGCACGCGAACCCATTTCAATTGAAAGGTTCGACAATGTAAGACGGCCTTCCATAGAAAGGTTACGGATTGTAGAGCCCGCATATTCAACCACGTAGCCAGTTGCGCCCGAGGTTGTCATCTGAGCCATAATGTACAACGCGATATCCTTTGCCGTCACGCCTTTTTGCAATGTGCCTTCAATGTTGATTCTCATTGATTTCGGTTTTCCTTGCAAGATACATTGACTTGCAAGCACTTCGGCAACCTCGCTTGTACCGATACCCATTGCAAGGGCGCCAACGGCACCGTGGGTAGATGTGTGCGAGTCACCACAAACGATTGTCATACCCGGAAGCGACAATGCTTTTTCTGGACCGACAACGTGAATGATTCCGTTGTCCTTTGTTCCCATAGCGAAATGCTTGATGCCGAATTCGGCACAGTTTTTTGCCAATGTTTCCACTTGTTTGCGACCTACAGGGTCGTTAATCACTTCCTGTTGGTCGGAAGGCGTATTGTGGTCGGGCATAGCCACCACTTGTTCAGGACGGAACACCTTGATTCCTTTGTCACGAAGTGTGTCGAATGCCTGAGGAGAAGTCACCTCGTGGGCGTACAGACGGTCGATATACAACTGTGTAGGTCCGTCAGGAATAACCTGCACCACGTGAGCGTCCCAAATCTTTTCAAATAATGTTTTTCCCATTGATATATCCTATTACGTGCATACTAAATTTGCGGGGGTAAAGGTAACTGAAAAACCTTGTTTTTATACGTTTATTTTCATTTTTTTTACCTTGTACCCATTGGATAGGGGCAATGTGCTATTGCCTCTATTTTATCATCGATGTGAAAATTCCCTTTATCTCGTCTCGCTTATTACAAATATCCATTATCTGCGGCTTTTTTGAAACAAGACCGCAGTTAAACGAGATCTCGCGCCAAGTGCGTTTTGCCAATCGTGGATAATCGATAAACACGCACCAAACCACGTATAAGAAAAACAAGAAGAAAAATACTGTCCACCAAGGTAGCGGGACAAAAATAATCCAAAGAACTGCCAGAATTTTATACCACAAACTCGACATAACAAGACTTGTGACAAACATTATGGAATTTTTGAATTGTACATCTTTTGTAAGCGTATTCCCCAACTTCTTCGTGAGCAAATAAATACCACCCCAAAGCACGGCGCCGCATATAAAAAACGGGAACAACGCAACGATTTTCATACTATTCCAGATAACTTGGAATGCATCAGCGCCATTTTTATCAGCCAAGTCTATCGAATAGTCAGTTCTTTTCAATAACTGCACATATGCTTCAACTTTATCGCTGAGAGAAGCCAGGAAGCCGGCAGATTCGTTTTCTTTTTGTTCCAAGATCTCAACCGTCTTCTTGTCTGCACAGTAATCACGGGTGAGTTTATTGCCTTGACACGCAAATTTTTCCGCCGTTACGCTTCTACAAATACGACGAAGATTGTCAACCGTATAATAAGTATCATCCATTTGAGGAATGTCAATCATCACGTTACGCATACCATCCTCAATTGCTAAACGAATCTCATTCTCTGCTACTTGTGGTGTTTCTTTCATTGACGCAATGAACTGGCGCATTGGAATCGGTTCGCCAATCTTCACGAACAAATTGGAACGAATGGAAACATAATCGTCGTAGTAAATTCCGACAGGATTAATATTGATATCCATATCGTAGTTATTCTTCGTTTCCGCCAAAATCACAATTTTAGGAATTCCCTTACGAGTCTGACGCAAACGACGGAAGCCCCAGTGCGTTCCTTCAGGGAAAAGCCCCACCAATTTTCTGGCAGAAATAACCTCAACGACTTTTTCAAAAACAATGTCGTTATTTTCAAGACTTTTTATGCCGTCACGCTGACGGAAAATAGGAAGAATCTTAAACGCATGAAGAATAGGAAGAAGAAATTTCTTCTTATACAAATCGGCACGAGCCAACCACGTAATTTGCCGAAAAATCGTTCCGCACAATACCAACGGGTCCATTGCCGTATTTTGGTGATTTATGGCAAGAATCGTGGGCGTTTTTCGGTCAAGATGTTCTTTCCCGATAATGGTAATATCCTTGTACCACAACTTAAACCACAACAAAAACCAGAAGTTTCGGAGGTAGAAATGAGAAAACTTAAATTTCTCAGGGTTGCCAAGAGGTAATTTTGCCATATCCGATTACTTTTTCTCCAATAGTGCCTGTAACTCCGCAACTTGTTTTTTCAAGTCGTTCATTTCTTTCATAACTTTAGGAAGATTGCGGAAATAAACGTATGAGCGTTTAAACTCGTGACCTTCGAATGCCGGAGCACCCATCAGTTTTGCGTTATCTGGTACGTCAGCAAAAATACCAGATTTACCGCCACATTGTACGCCATTTCCTACGTGCAAATGTCCGGCAATACCCGTCTGACCGCCAATCATACAATTATTACCCATCTTGGTAGAACCTGCAACACCCGATTGTCCTGCTATTACGCAGTCGGAGCCAATCACACAGTTGTGACCGATTTGAATAAGATTGTCGATTTTCGTACCTTTTTCAATAATGGTGGAACCCATCGTAGCACGGTCAATCGTGGCATTAGTACCAATCTCAACGTTTTCTTTCAAGATAACATTTCCCGTTTGTGGAATCTTCATATAACTTCCGTCTTCAAGCGGAGCAAATCCAAATCCGTCGCCACCGACTACTGAACCTGGCTGCAAAATACAGTTATCACCTATCTCACAGTCGTTCAATACGATAGCGCCAGCGTGAATCAAACAGTTCTTACCAATTTTCGCAAACGGATAAATAGTAACATTGGGATAAATCTTGCAACCGTCGCCAATTTCGGCAAATTCGCCAACCGACACAAAATCACCGATATACACGCCTTTACCGATTTTCGCCTTACGATGAATGCGGGCTTTGCGAGAAATGCCTTTCAAATTCTTTGCCTGTTTTTCCTTTTCGTAAAAAACC
>JAFZTG010000220.1 GCA_017618935.1 Bacteroidales bacterium
ATCACATTATTTGACACGGAATCCAACTGGTTATTGTAGTCATAGTAATACTTCCGTGGGATACTCAACGAATACGAAACGCTCAAATTCCAAGGCACATCCCAGTACGAATACATTTCATCAACAGGAAGATTGAGATTATCATCCTTGTCATTGATAGGACCAAACGTATATGAGAGCGATGTTGCCCACTGGTCTTGCGTCTTACGCCACAACGAGCCGTATTTGTCTATCATATAATTGTTCACACGAACTTGCGTCCTACTTCCGTTATCCGACTCCTTCACACCAATGGCATAGGGGTCAAACGTTGCCGAATAGCGTACCGTAAAACGATTCAATATGGTTGAATAGCCCGACAAACTGATGAGGCTCATCTTCAACGAATCGGCGGCAAAATTATACGAGCCGCTCAACGAAAGATTTTCTATCAACTTAATCTTTTTGGTACCCGTCACCGTATCGGTCTTACTTCTCACTTTGGCTTCCACGTTGTTGCCCAACGAGAACGATATGGAACTTTGTTTTTGCGAAGAAGGCACGCCATAAATACCCTTTTCATAATAAGAATACAACGCCTCGTCACCATTCGAATTTTTCACATATTTGCCATAATAGCCATATTTATCCGACGAAAAGTCGGGCGTAATGACGTACGACACCGTTGGCGTAACCACGTGACGAATCGCCTTGAGCGCCTGCCCACGGAAACGGTACATACCATAAATCTTTGTATTTGCACTCACCCCAAGCGAATAATTATATACACGGTTGAATTCGCTCAGCGTGTCAATTCTGACGCCACCTATAATGGTGTCGGTCTTCGTGTACTGGATATAGTCGTCGTCCCATTCCTTCTTCAATTTTGTCGTGTACCAACGTTCTTGGTAATTGAATGACGGAGAAACAGTTATATATTTAAATAATTTAAAACTTGCCGACACGGGAATTGAGTGATTTATACCACTTTGGAACAAATCCAGAGTCTCTTTTCTATAAAAATTCGAGTCCAACTTGGCATTGACCAACTTGTTCTGCATTTCGCCCGTGTAAGAGACGGCGATTTTCTCGTAAAAACGTTCCTTGCCGACAGCATGTTTCCTTTTCAGTGGCGTAAACGTCGATGCCGTCAATCGCAATTGTGGCAAGGTCAACGTTATGGTACTGTCAATATTGTTTTGACTATGCGACAACGATGCCGAAATGGCCAACGGCGTGCCGGCAAACTTCTTGCTCAAATAAATATTTGAAGAAACCTGATTGTTCAAATATTCACTCGTGCTATATGTATTTTGTTTCGCATATCCCGCCGAACCATAGTTCACATTTGCACTGAAATTAGGACTATACGGCGATTTTTGCGTCTGCGAATGCGACCATTTCACATTAAACGTCGGTGCCTGGCGAATTTCGTTCGACACCAAACTTGCGTATGTTACCGAGAAATTTCCGTTGAAACGATAGCGTACTTTATAATTAGATGACAGGGTCGTTCTCCACGAGCCCAACGAATACACATCGGCCAACCATTTAAAATCAACATATTCGCTGATACCAAAGTACACACCACCATTTCGGAAATAAAAACCTTTGGTCGATTCCTCACCTATCGTAGGAATGATGATACCATTGGAACGACCTTTCTTAATGGGGAAATAACCAAACGGCAATACAACGGGAATGGGAATCTCATCAACAACTACCCACGCGGGACCAAATACAATCTTATCGTCAACCACGATTTTTGCCTTGGTCATCTCAACATAAAAGTGAGGATCCTTGTCGTCGCACGTCGTGTATTTACCATGCTGAATGTGGATTTCCTTATTGTCGTGGATTTTCGTCCGTCCCCCATGCAGATATGCCTCATCCTGTTGCGTATAAATGCCGAACGCCAAACCTTTCTTTGAGTCAAAATTATATCTCATCGAGTCAGCGTCAAACGATTCCGACGCGTCCTTATACACGGGACTTCCCTTCACTTCGTTTGTGGAATCGGGCAAACCTTTGGCAAACACCTCACGCTTCACCACGTTCAATTCTATATATTCCGATTCAAGGTCAATATTTTCATATTTCACCTTTCCGTCACCGTAGGTCTGTACCGAATTTCCAGAGATTTGAAATACGATGGAATCTTGCGAAGAATATGTCACCGGACTATCAAGTCCGCTATCTTTTTTCTTGGTTTTTGTCTCCTGCTGCTGCGCAACGCTATCTTGTGGCACGAAAGTTGAGTCTTGTTGTGCGTACGAGAACAAAAAAAAGACACTTGAAAAAAGTGTTAGTAAAAAATATTTAAAACTTTGTCTCTGCAAGTTGTTAAAATACTATTTTTGTGACATATAACGTAAACCGTTAGTTGTTGGCAAAAATAATTAGAAATTTTCAATCTTGACGAAAAACTGACAGGAATACTTTATAACATTATGCAAACAATGAAGACTATACATATTATAATTATCACCCTCGGGATAACGATTCTTGCAAATTTCTACTCTTTTGCACAGAGTAATCCTTCATACGCGGTAAAAACTGTTGTCATTGACGCCGGTCACGGAGGGAAAGACCCCGGCGCATGCGGAAAAATCTCAAAAGAGAAAAACATCACGTTATCAATCGCATTGAAAACTGGCGGACTGATTTCCACCAACCTACCCGACGTGAAAGTCATTTACACACGAACTACCGATGAATTCATCGAATTGCACCGAAGAGCAGAGATAGCGAACAAGGCGAAAGCCGATTTGTTCATCTCTATCCACGTCAATGCGAATCCTAATCCCGATGCCAGCGGAACAGACACGTGGACGATGGGTTTGGCAAAAAACGAGGCGAATCTGAAAGTTGCAAAAATGGAAAACAACGTAATCTCCTTAGAATCCGACGCATCACAATATAAAGGTATGTCGGCCAACGACAACGAGGCGATTATTTTACACAACCTGCAACAAGGCGCCTTCTGCGACAATAGTTTGGCATTGGCAGGCATGATTCAGAAACAGTTCCGTGAAGAAGTCGGCCGCAAAGACAGAAGCGTTCATCAGGCTCCGTTCCTCGTACTGTGGAAAACGGCCATGCCGAGCGTCCTAATCGAAACGGGCTTCATTTCCAATGTCGAAGAGGAAATCTGGTTGAACAACAGCGATAATCAGGCAGAAATGGCATACGCAATCTACAATGCCTTTGTAGAATACAAGAACTACATTGAAAAACGTTCCAACGGCAACATGTCGGTAACAAATACGACCACAAACACACCGTCGTCATCAACGACTACGAAACCACAAACAAACACGACGACAAAACCACAGGCAAGCACGACTACGAAACCCGTAACGCCGCAAAAGACGACACCGACACAAAGTCAAACCGTTCAAAAACCGGCACAAAACTCATTCGACATCACCTATAGCATCCAAATCGGCGCAGGAAAAGACAAGACACCTTGCACGCCAGCGAATTTCAAAGGCTTACAGGGTGTTTTCGTGCTTGAAGAAGATGGCTTATACAAATATTATTATGGTAAAACGGCCACGTATAAGGAAATAACTGCTCTTATGCAAGACGTGAAGGAAAAATATCCTTCGGCATACGTCATTGCACGGGACAAAGACAATAAAAAACTACAAGTTTCAGAAGCAAGAAAAAAAACTAATTAATTATGGATAAAGAGAAATCAATAAAAATCGGACTTATCGTAATCATCGTTGCAGGCATTCTTGTTTGGGGCATCAATTTCTGTAAAGGCAAAAACCTTTTCTCAAAAGAAAATCTCTACTATACAACGTACACACAAGTTGAAGGACTTCAGAAAAATGCCGCCGTGTTGTTACGAGGATATAAAATAGGTCACGTAAAAGATATTTATTTCACCTCTTCACAATACAACGAATTAACTGTCGAATTAAGCATTGCGTCGGATATTCGTCTGCCAAAGGAGACAATAGCAAGAATTTTCAGTTCCGACTTGCTCGGTTCCAAGGCTATCGACATCATATTACCAGCTGCATTTTCCGAAAATGATGAATACATAGCCAATTTCGGCACGCTCAATTCAGAAATAGAGGCATCAATCACCGACCAAGTTCGAATTGAGGTAGCACCGTTAAAACGTCAGGCGGAGAAACTATTGGAAAGCGCCGCCGTTGCAATCGATCAGATAAAATATGTGGTAAACGAATCGAATGGCGAGGAATTACGCCGTTGCTTCGTGAAATTACAAAATGCCATTGACGCGATTCATCACTCAGGCGTCACGTTGGACACCATCCTGACCAATGGCGACCAGAACATTCAAGGAATCCTTGCCAATGTTAACGGCATAAGCAAAAACATCAACGATCATTCCGAAGACATAGGCGCAATTATTGCGAATTTCTCAAGTATGAGCGACTCGCTTTCAAAGGCAAACATAACCGAGACGCTCACGAAAACCGAGGCTGCCGTCACGGAACTCAACCAAGTGTTGCAACAAATCAACAGCGGTCAAAGTTCTTTGGGTGCCCTTATCAACGACAAATCGCTGTATAACAACCTTGACAATGCATCAAATCAGTTGAATACACTTCTGATCGACGTACAAAAGAATCCAAAGAGATACGTTTCGTTCCCGATTTTCAGTTCTTCGAAAGAAAAAAAGGAGAAAAAATAGCGAAATACGCAGAATATATGGATTTCAGCAAGTTAGCAGAAACAACAAATATATTCGGTTGATTTCCAGCAAAATACGAGGGTTTCAAAACGCCAAAAACGAGAGATTTTTGCAAAACTTTTTTTGAGTAAAATCAGAAAAAATATACCAACAACTAAACCAAAAGTTGAGGTTTCATTTGCAACTCTAAAAATATCAGTAATTTAGATTTATCTTAATGATTATCAGTATTTTATATTTTTTTCAACTTTTTATTAAATTCTAATTTACTGAAAACCAAAACCCTATATAATATTTGAAAAAAACAAGTGCTTTTGGACTTTTTTTTTGAAAATTTATTACCAACTTTGTTGAAGAGAAAAATACAAAACAAAATACAAAAAAAAGAAATGGAATTACAGGAGAATAAGTCGGGTTTAGAAGAATTGTGGGCCGAAAGTCTGAAATTTATCAAAGACAATTTAGGTGACGATAATATTCAAAGTTATAAGACATGGTTTGAGCCTATTCAAGCTCTTTCGTGGGAAAATAACACCTTAACCTTACAAGTTCCGAGTGATTTCTATCGTGAATACATTGAAGAGAACTACATTGACTTGCTTCGTAGCGTATTGCACAAATTTTTCGGAGCTAACGCCTCATTACAATATGGCGTTTTAGTAAAGAGAAATGTACCTGACAAGAAAATAGCAAGCCGTATTGAAACAACGACAAAAAAGAATACGCAAGCGTACGCACCTGTAAATCAATATAGTCCAAACAAAGAAATAAAGGATCCATTTATTATTCCAGGAGTAAAAAGCACCATTGATTCGCAACTCAACCCAACCTACACGTTTTCAAACTTTGTGGAAGGCGATTGCAACCGATTGGCTCGTGCTGCTGGTTTGGCCGTTGCCCACAACGCTGTAAAATCAAACTACAATCCACTTCTTGTATATGGTAAGTCAGGTTTGGGAAAAACTCACTTGGTACAAGCAATTGGTGTAGAAATCAAGGAAATGTATCCGAAAAAGAACGTATTATATGTCGATGCCGATACATTTGAAAGACAATTTGTGCAAGCATCATTAGATAATGACAGAAATAATTTTTTGCATTTTTATCAAAACATTGATGTCTTAATTATAGAAGATGTTCAATTATTAAAAGACAAAATTGGAACGCAAAACGCTTTCTTTCAGATATTCAACTACTTACACCAAAAAGGGAAACAAATCATTTTGACTTCCGATTGTCCACCAGTTGAGATGCAAGGTTTGAACGAACGACTGCTTTCTCGTTTCAAATGGGGATTATCGGCAGAACTTACCGTTCCGAATTTCGAGACTCGCTTGGAAATTCTCAAACTAAAAATCAAAAAAGAGGGTCTTAACATTGACGAAGATGTTGTTGAATACATTGCAAACCACATTTCAACGAATGTTCGTGAGCTTGAAGGCGTATTGATCTCAATTTTCGCACAAGCAACCATCAACAAGAAACAATTAAGCCTTGATTTGGCGAAAGATGTTGTAGAAAAATTGGTAAAAAGCACACAACAAGACATCTCAATCGATTTCATCAAGAAAACGGTATGTGACTATTTCAATATTGCGCCAGATCAACTGAAATCAAAAACAAGAAAGAGAGAAATCGTGCAATCACGTCAAGTTGCCATGTATTTCGCAAAAATCTATACGAAAAACTCTTTGGCTTCCATTGGCTCTCAAATTGGTGGTAAAGATCACGCTACAGTGCTTCACGCCTGCAAGACAGTAAATAATCTGATGGAAACAGACAAACGATTCAAGCGATATATCACCGACCTTGAAAAAAGATTTAAACTACAATAACTGAAAGACGACCTCGGTCGTCTTTTTTTTTATAACTCATTTTCATATCTTTACCTCGGAATAAAAAAGGACTCGTATGAAAATTGCTATTTTCGGAACAAAAATAACGGCGGAATGTAAATCCAAAGTGGAAGAAATCATCCATAGCTTCGTCGCCAGTGGTTTTGAATTACTCATTTACAATGAGTTCAAGAAGGAAATACAATCTCGTAGTTTTTCCATCTCCAACATTCCCGAATTCACATTGTTACAACCAAACGATGCCGAAATCATTATTAGCCTTGGCGGTGACGGAACATTCTTAAAATGTGCTCATCTTTGCTACAAGACGAATATTCCTATTCTTGGCATAAATTTCGGGAAGTTAGGTTTCTTGGCACAAACAAATCCTGATGATATTGATTTTCTAATCAAAAACATCAAAGAAAAAAAATATACTATAAAACAACGGTCAATCTTAGATTTCTCATTTACTACAAATAGAAAAAAAATATCAGGAATCGGACTGAACGAAATAACTCTACAAAAAAGCAATGCGGTAAAACTGATAAAAATAAACGTTTACATCAAGAAAGAATTTCTTTGCTCGTTCTGGGCAGATGGCGTTGCGGTCAGCACCCCAACAGGGTCAACTGGTTATTCCCTCAGTTTAGGATCCCCTATCCTATCCCCAGACAACAAGTCTATCATAATAACTCCGATTGCCCCGCATACGTTAAGCATAAGACCGATAATCATTCCTGATACTGAGACAATCGTATTGGAGGC
The DNA here is from genome assembly GCA_017618935.1 of Bacteroidales bacterium. The sequence continues at coordinate 7,258 of JAFZTG010000220.1, forward strand.
AAGTGGAGAATACACAGACTTTCTTATTTCAAACGATTACCAAAGTCAAACGGTGCAAGAACCCAAAGCAACAATAAAAATAAAGAAATCGAGACAAAAAATCTCCATTGTCGAATGTCCCGATACAAGTTTTTTCAAAACACTTCGGGAAAAATTAAAGTTAGGAATTGACATTAGGAAATAAAAAATGTTGATTTTTCAAAAACTTTCTATTATTTTTGCATTTTAAACAATAGTTCTATGCGGGGAATTCATACAAGAGCTCTTTCACTCGGTTTTCTGTTTATCCTAGGATATACAGTTGTTTTCGGGCAAGACAACAACTGGAAAAAATATCCCTATGAACTGATTGGCGGATTTGGTCCTTCTGCAATGTTAGGAGAACTTGGCGGAGGAAATGGCGTTGGACGAAACAATATCCTAGACTATGACTTTTTATCTACTCGATTTGGCGGAAACATCGGAATTAGAAAAACGTTTCGTGAGCGTGTTTCATGGCAAGCGACATATTCTGTAGGTATGATTTTTGGCGATGATGCAAAAACGAAAGAATATTTCAGAAATGATAGAGCTATAAAATATCGTACCCCTCTCCAAGAAGTTAGTTTCCGCATAGAATATAAAATAAGAAAAGAAAGAGGCGGACACATCTATGACCTACGAGGTGTTCGTGGTCAACGAGGAAGAAAACTCGCTACATTTTGTTTTATGGGAATTGGGGCATACCATTTCAATCCTAAATCAAAAATTGACGGTCAATGGGTTGCTTTACAACCGATAGGAACCGAGGGACAACGTTATATGGCGACACGAAGAGGATATTCGTTGTACCAACTTTGTATCCCTATGGGTGTGATTGGAAAATATACCATAAATAAACAATGGGCCATCTCGGGAGAAATCGGCGTACGATTCTTATTTACCGACTATCTTGATGACGTGAGTACAACATACGCAAACCCTGATTTAGTAGCATTATACGACCAAACGGTTCCCGATATGACAGCTCGCTATTGTGCTGATCCCGCCTATGACAGACATTGTGATTCATACGTTGGATACCACTATTACAACGAGCAACGCGGAGACCCGTACGATAACGATTTCTATATGTTTATTATGATTTCTGCTCATTATAGACTGAAAGAAAACAAAGCTGGTTGGCCTACGTTCCAAAAATAAGCATTGACACATACTTTTTTTCGGTTTTATTCGTTATTTGTTCATGGGTACGGACAAAAAAACTATCTTTGTCCCGCAAAAAACAACAATGGAAGCATTGATACACATAAAACGTAGCATACTTTTTATTGCGATACTTTGTCTTTGTTTCAATTCCTATGGTCAAAAAAAAGATTTTGATTTTGTAATTTTATTAGGAACAATGCAATATAACGGCGACGTAAATATGCGAAGCCCCTATTACTCTCCACAACCTGCTTTCGGCGGTATTTTCAGAAAAAATTTCAACCCTCATTATTCCCTTCGCCTCGGTGCAACATTTGGCAATTTAGCAGCGAATGACGAAGATTTTGATAATGGTTACCAAACAAAACGAGCATATTTCTTTGACGACACTAAAATAATGGAAGCATCGGCAATGCTTGAATTCAATTTTTTTGAAGTGACGAACAACAAAAAAGAAAAAAACTTTTCGCCATTTGTGGTTTTTGGTATCGGTGCCCTTTATCTGGAAAACATAAAATGGTACGAAGCATTTAACATTGCACAAGGATTAGGGTTAAAATATAAATTACTACCGCGACTAGAACTCCGAGGAGAATGGGTATTCCGAAAGACCTTCACCGACAAACTCGATCAATTGGCATATCACGCTAACGATGGATATTTACACTACAAACAAATATCTTTTCAGAAAACAAATGATTGGTTTTCGGTACTTGGTATCTCTTTATTGTTTAATTTTAGCGACGAAAAAATTCCTTGTCCAATATATGAATTGAGGAAATATGACAATAGTAACAAAAGAAGATATTGATATAGCAAAATTACCACAACATGTGGCAATTACAATGGATGGGAATGGCCGCTGGGCGAACAAACGCGGTAATATCCGTCTGCTCGGTCACCAAAAAGGTGTTTCCACAGTTGACACTATCGTTGCAACAGCTGCCGAATTAGGTATCAAATACCTTACTCTCTACACATTTTCTACCGAAAACTGGAACCGTCCGAAAGACGAGGTTTCAGGTTTAATGAATCTTTTGATCAGTGCTTCGGAAAAGAATCTTGAAAAATTAGTCAAAAACAATGTGAAACTTATCACGATTGGAGATTTCGGCAGTTTACCTAAATCTGTTCAAGACTCTTTGCAGAACGTGATAGACAAAACAGCAGCGAACACTGGTCTGACCTTGATCTTGGCAATAAGTTA
>JAFZTG010000221.1 GCA_017618935.1 Bacteroidales bacterium
GCAATGTTTTTTCTGTGAGTAACAAGCAACAGCACTGCAAAAATCACAGAAAACACTTGTAACGAAATAATATCGGTCTTTTCCACAAAAAACACGAACAAGGGATACGAGCAGCCCGCCAACATTGAACCGAGCGACACATAGTGCGTAATCAATAATACCACTACAAAAACAGCCAACGCCAATAAAGCCGACACGGGCGAAATTGCCAACGTCACGCCCAACAACGAAGCCACACCCTTGCCCCCCTTAAATCCTACATAAATGGGGAAAATATGACCGACAACGGCAACTATTCCAAACAATAACTGCAAGTTAACATACATTGGCGTGTGTGGCAAATAGGGAAAAAATACTACCAATTTTGCCGCAATGTATGCTTTCAGCACATCAATAACAAACACAGGTATGGCCGCTTTTGCCCCTAATACACGGAATGTATTGGTCGCTCCGGCATTGCCACTCCCCTGTTCACGCACATCAATGCCATAAAACAGCTTTCCTACCCACACCGACGTCGCTATGGAACCAAGCAAATAGGAAACGACAGTAGCGATTATAATATACCAAAAATCCATATCCTACTGATTACATACAGGACAATATGCCTTTTTCACTTCAGAGTTTTCAAACATCTGGAATGAGAGTTTTCCCGTATCTACCAATTCGCACAAACGGGCTTTGTTCATTTCCGACGCACGTTTCAATGCATCGACAAATGCTTGGGTATGGAACATATAATCGGTATGTGTACACATCGAAATAAACACAAAAACAAAATCTTCACTAATGTTTGGAAGATTTATCATCTTCGACATCACACTCAACGGATAGTCATAATCGCCCATTCCGACGAAGATTGCAGCCAAATTCAACGCGCCCTTCCAATCGTAATCATCAATTTCTATAATATCCTTAATTCGTTCAAAAGCCGCATTCACAAACTCATCCTCGTTTGCAACCTTGAACGTCTTATTCAAGTTTTGTAATGACTTAATTTGCAATTCCAGATTCAGCGGGTCAATTGCATATTTTGGCAAAACGGAAATCAACTGAGCATCAATCTCCTTCTGCATTTCTGTCACATAATACTCATTGTCAATAGTTTCCAGTTTTAAACGAGCATACACAAGATTTCTTCTCACATAAAAATTGTCGGGACTTAAGGTATTCAAACGACGCATTTCCTTCAAGAAACGTTCGTCGGTCTCCATATTGTTTACCGTATATTTCAGCCACATTTTATTGACTTGCATACCCGCATACTGAGGTTTATCGGGTACAGTCATCTTGTCAACCACAGTCTTGGAATATCGACCAGACAAAACTTGTTGCATAATATATTTCTGAATAGCAAGTCCTAAATCCTCGTTGTATTCGTTCAATGCCTTATGAAATTTATACAACGTGTATGCCTGTTCCTGACGTACCGACGTTATATCATATTCCACAACGATTTTCACTTCTGCAAAGCGATGTTTTGAGAGCAAACCGTCCATCTTTTTCAGGTTGTCGCCCTTCGATATGTAAGCCAACACTTCTTCGCGCGACTTCGTTTTTAAGAATTGCCAATCGGTAGCCACGATATCGGTATAGAACAAGTCCCACGAATCCTTGCTTCTCGTTGAAATAGGTGCGGAATTATGCGAATATGCGGCGATTGCACTTACAATACTGCTGATTCTCTCACCACGAATCTGCATATTTTTTTCAGGATTTCCGTCAATCGAAGAATATGCCGTCACAATGAACGCAAGCGGTTTGAAATCAGGCTGTTTCATAGAATCAATGAATGCCGCGATATCAGATTCACGATATTGTGATTTTCCAATTTCAAAAGGAATAATGAAACTAATAGTATCTTTTTCAACCTTAGGCGTATAAATAAATGTATTATAGCGAGTTACCGTGTCAGGGAAGGGCAACATTTCTGGGATGTTGAATCCCTCGATCTTTTTATCGAAACTTGGAGTCAAAGTTTTACATAAATGTTTATCCTTGATTACAAGCACATTATATTCATAATCGGTAACACCTTCGGGTAATTCGCCCAACAAAAGACGAAGTTTTGTGTTAGAATTTCGACCAGCATAGATATTCAATTTGTCAAAATCTTTTACATACACTGGCTTAGTCATAAAACCACGGCTTGGCAACTGGTTGTTGACAACATTCTCGCCGTTGCAAGGATATTGTTTCATATTCACGATGTCAACTGCGATTGCATCAGTCGGATCCTTCATCAACTTCTTCAATGACTTGTAGTCTGAAGTTTCAAAATAGATTTTGTTACGTTCGATTGTCACCATTGAACGCAAATTTTCAATTTCCTTGAACTTTGCACACGCTTTACACGCTTTTGCATCGTACCATCCAACGCCTTGTGTAGAACCAGAAAGTTTCAATCCCGATGCCTTAATATCTTTCTTCGACGCAGTGTTCAAATTGTAGTTACCCACACTGACAGAGATATACATTTTTTTCCCCGTCTTATCAATGCTACAACCTATTCCCGCGAACACATATCGCGGATTTTGCAAAATCTCAACCGATTTTCTCTTAAAAATCTGGAACACAACATCTTGTGCTACCTCGTCATAGGTCAACGACAATTTTGCACGCTGAATCGACGTCTTTATCGTTATCTCATCAACTTGATGAATTCCCGCATTTTGATTCAACAACCGTTGTTGCAAGGAGTATTTTGTCGGAGCATACGAAACACGTATTTCATCAGTTTTTCCCATATAATCGGCAAATTCCTGCGAAGCATTTTGCAAAGATTGATTTGGCTGAAGTATTCTGTAATCCTCCTTACGAAGCTCCTTGTCGATATAATACAAAATGGCATCACGCATCAGCGTTAAATTGAACGCTTCAGGATACAATTCTGTCAAAAATGACTCCACTCTTTGTGGATCACGAAACTTCTCGGTCTGCGAAAACGACTGAGACGAAATTGCCATTGTCAGTATTATGGCTACTATATATCTGATTTTCATAAAGATAGGATTCGTTTAAAAACTATACTTTCAATTTGCAAATTTACGATTATTACCCTAAATCTCAAAGAAAAAATCATTTTAACGTAACACGGAAAATGAAATTCCTTTTATCTTCCGATACATTTCCAACGCATACACGTCGGTCATACCCGAAATAAAGTCAATTACAGAGAAAATCCTCGTGTATTCATCTTTATCCTCGCAAATCAGTTGTGATGGCAACAAACGCAGTAATTGCGACGTGTACAACGATTTATCCTTATTCAGAATCGCAGTAACAAATTCTTGCAACAATTCACTTAAAATTCTATGACCGGCAATCTGAATCTCAACAACCTCGCGGGCATTATAAATTTTCTCGCTCGCCAAAGCCGACAATGTCTTCAACGCTTGTTCCGACGCTCCCTCCAAAGAATCAGTCAACGACGAATAAAAGCAAGAATTCATTATTGCATCATAATTTCTCCAAAAAGCTGACATGCAATCAGTTATCAGTTTGTTGATTGTGCGCGAACGCAAAATCACAATTTGTTCATTTTCGTCGGTAATGTCACGCAACATACGATGAATCTCGTCAAGTTGCTTTTTATCTTTCTGAGGATCGAAGAATGCAAGCATCA
>JAFZTG010000222.1 GCA_017618935.1 Bacteroidales bacterium
CATATAGTGTGTATAAATTGTCGGCTGTGGGTTATTCTTGGTTGCAACGGTCCATTCAACACCCCAGAACGCAGGACGCAAACGGTCATCGAAAATAATTTCTGGGTGGTAGCAATAGAATGGTTTTAAGATTTTATACTTGGTTGTTGACATTGTTCCTCCTTTCCTTGTAGGTCGTATGTTGTTTTAATTCTGTCCATTCTCTTTTTTACATCGTTGGCGCCTTTGCTTTTTGTGCACCAAATAAAAATACCTTTGATTTCAAAACCGTTCGGGTTGTATGATTTGCGTTTTTTGCTTTGTCCGTTTAACCATCTGTCTGCTTGATGACAGAGATTCTGACGGGTTCCGATAATTGGGTAATCTTTTACAACTGCACGAGAGGTTTTATAAAGTTTATCATCGATTCTGAATACAAACTTTCCTTTGTCTAATTCTTTTGCGACTTTCTTGACCCGATATTTGCAATAATAAAACAATTTGTCGCCCAGTGGCATCACACCAAGATTTTCTACAACATTATTGTCAGGGTTACCGTCTTTGTTGAATACAACATAACCCTTTGGCACAGGACCAACAAAAGTTGTATAAACCAGATGTCGTATTGGGTATGCGTGTTTTGTGTATTTTTCACAAAGGACATAGACCTTTGTGTTTTGCCTTGGTGCAGGCGTCAGAAAACGTTCTTCAAAACGTGGGTGTCTTGATTTACATAAGCCATCATTTGATATTTTATAATTCCTGTTTAAGGGACAGGTTTTCCATTCTCGCATTTTTCGTCCTTTCCTTTTAGATACTCGCGTGATTTGTCCACGATGTATTTTGCCATATCGTCCCTGTTTTTACAGAAACGCACTCTCACTTGATAATGATACGCATAAGCCAACAATGATTGAATTATGGTATCAAATTTATATTCCCAACCGTGTTTTTCACAATAACGATACACGGTGCCTGCGGTATGTTCGACCAGAATGTATTTCACATTGAAATCTTTCATACGTTCCATTTCACGCAAAAAGCGTTCGTGACCACCAATCAAAGTTCCAACCAAATCGCCAACAGATTTCCGTTCAAAACAGATTTCGTTTTCACAACCAGCAATACTGTAATCGCCCGTTTTAAGTCCGTGGCGAATAACGTCCACACCACGATAACCCATAAAGTCCAATGGCGTCTGCTCACGTGAATCTTCGATGATGGTCAGGTTTTTAATCACGATACCCTCCGTTTTTTTGCCACATCAATAAGGTAATCTAAACGTTGCATTGTGTCAACAGCAATATCTTCGGCTCTGTCAGCAACTTCTCTGGCGGTGCGGTCATCGGCCTCGGCACGAACATCTGATAACAGCCGTCCGTTCAAGTCGCAACCACGCTTTCTGGCCCACGCTTTTGCTGCACGGCGTCCACGGGTCCATTCGTCTAATAATTCTTGTGAAATTGGTTTGTTTCTCTCGTCCATTTTGCGAAAATTTTCCATAACCATATCATAATATTCACGTTTGGTTTTTGGTCCTCTTATGTTGGCTTTGCAGTATTCGGCATATGCGTCACGCCAATCATCTTTCGACCAATCTTTCGGGTGAAGATTTATCAGGTTTAGGTTCATTCCTCGCCTCTTATTATTCTTGTGATTTTTGCGATGTTTTCAGCGTTGGTTCGCATATTTCGCAACAACATATCAGACCAGTTTGCTAAATCTCTTGAAATACTACGCCGTAATTTGATGCTATAAAAAAGTTGTTTTCTGCGACAACGTTCTTTTTTCCAAGATTTCATACCTTTCCTCCCCGGGGGTGGGCGTGGACTTGCTAAAAACGGCTTTTATCTGGCCAAAGCAGAAAGGGTTCGCAACCTGTAATTAGTAGCCGCCACGCCCGATGGGTTATTTACAAAGTTTCAAAATGTCCTTTGTAAGTTTTTGAATGTCTTCGATTGTCGCACAAGAACTGTGTTTGCGATACAATTCTTGTATGGCATCGAAGAAAGCAGATTCAGTATTCAACAACACGTCCAATACTGCTGGTTTCATTCTTTGAAATGATTCTTCTTTTGCGTCTTCATCATCGCAACCAGGCAAAGGCAATTTCACAGCAGTAAAATCTTTGCCGGTATGGTTTTTCAAGAAGTCGCAAAAACCTTGCATAGCGTCATCAAGTTTTTCATTCAGTGTCTTTTCTTTGTCCATTTTCATTTTCCTTTGGTTTGTCGTCCTCCAAGACCCATTTTACAAAACGAATCTTAAAGTCCATTTCAGTTTCACGTTTCCGTAGTTCTTCTCTTTCTTTGACCTGGGCAATAAAC
>JAFZTG010000223.1 GCA_017618935.1 Bacteroidales bacterium
CCGCAACCACGTTCGGAGCGGAACTTGTCGCCGAATAGCTTACCTCGCCGCCTTCGGTAGTCGTGAACAGGCCTGCAAGGTCGATCGGTGCGGATTCTCTTTCCGTCTTCAATGTCGGGATTTCAAGAGTACCTGCTATCTGTACTTTCTCCTTCTCCTTGAAGTTGGCAACTAATGTCGTGTCCTTCGTCACAACGAACTGGATTCTTGCGTCCGTCAACACGTTATTGTTCCAGCCGACGAACTCGTAGCCCTCGTTTGGAACTGCTTTGAGGGTTGCTGGTGATTTGTATTCATAGTAATCTGCACCAGTAACGGATCCCATTGTTTTATCGTAATCAACAGAAACGTTATATTCGTCAAGAGTCCATTTCACGTAGAATGTCTTGTTCCCAAAATCAGTCGCATCAATCTCCGTTATGGCAGAGCCGCTGAAATTTGAATTAGAATACCATCCTGCAAACGTGTAGCCCTCGCGTGTCACATCGGTTGGTAATGTGTACGTTGCACCATACTGATATTCTGTCTCGTATGTTTCGTTGATAGTTCCTTGTTCAACAAAATATGTTATTGTGAACGTCTTTGGAGACCACCAAGCATAAAACATTTTATCGCCCACATCGGTTGAACGAATTTGGACCGTAACGACAGACTCTTCTTCTGTTTGGTCTTGTGCGACAATATGCCAACCTGCAAAAGCATAACCTTGACGAGTCACGTCGGTTGGTAAGATAATATCGGAGCCATAAAGATAACTTGCAACATTGCCCGTATTGATAGTTCCGCCGTTCATATCAAACTCTATTGTGTAAATGTTTGTAGTCCATTTTGCCCAAAATGACTTATTACCATACTCTGTAGTGGAAATAGCAGTGACAGCCTCGCCCATCAGGTTTGAGTTGTCGTACCAGCCCGCAAACGTGTAACCCGAACGAACAACATCGGTTGGCAGTTCTGCTCCAATGCCGTAGGTATAACTATTCGTCTCATTATCGTTGACTATACCTCCGTTGGCGTTCAATTGAATAGAATAATCGTTCACTATCCATTTTGCATAGAATGTCTTTTCGCCTATTTCGTTTACAGCAATAACCGACTGTTCCGCAAAATTGAACTCTTCGTCGGCAAACCAGCCTGCAAACGAATATCCTTCCTTCACAACGTCGGTTGGAAGAACGGCACCAACACCATACGTATAACCCGAAAGATTGCCTGATTTGATAGTTCCTCCATTTGTCTGCAATACGACAGAATACGTTTCGACCTGCCATTTTGCCCAAAATGTCTTATCGCCAAATTCCGTTTCCGATACCGTTTTAACCGCACTACCATCAAGGTTTGAATTGACAAACCATCCCATAAACTTATATCCGTTTCGAGTAACATTTGTAGGAAGTGTAGTACCTTCGCCGAATGTGTAAATTGACACATAATCCTCGTCAATTGAGCCATCGTTTACATTCAATGTGATCAAGTATGTGTTTGTAGTCCATTTTGCATAAAGCGTCAAATCGCCAATCGTGGTTTCTGAAATACGAGTCAAACGCGCAGTGGCAAAGTCTTTGTCGGCATACCAACCAGCAAATGTGTAACCATTTCGCGTCACATCGGAAGTAAGCGTAAGACCGTAGCCGTAGGTGTAGTTTATTATATTACCCGAATTGATTGTTCCGCCATTGGCATTCAACGACACATTATAAGTGTTAACAAGCCATTTTGCATAAAAGGTCTTGTTACCGATTTCATCAATTCCGATTTTTGTGATTTGTGATTTTGTAAAATTGGCATTGTCGTACCAGCCATCGAACTGGTACCCTTCGCGGGTAACATCGACTGGGAGCGTAATTTCAGCAGCACCGAACGTATAAGAATCCGCGTAGTTCTCGTTTATCGTTCCTCCGTTGGCATTATACGTAATATCGTAGGTGTTCACAACCCATTTCGCCCAAAATTCCTTGTTGCCAAAATCCGTAGTCGTAATAAGCGAGACGGGATTTCCCGTACAATCTTTATTTGAAAACCAGCCGGCAAATGTATAGCCGTAACGAGTTACGTCGGTAGGCAAGGTTGCACCAACCGTATGGGTGTAGTTTTCACTTATCAGATAATTGTTGATTGAGCCGCCATTCACATTGAAGGTAACTGAATAAAGTTTGGGAATCCACTTTGCCCAATAAATCTTGTCGCCTTCTTCTGTAGTAGAAATTTCAGTTATGGGAATACCAACACAACTGGAATTATCGTACCAGCCGGCAAATTCATATCCATTCTGGGTGACGTTGGACGGCAACGTTGCACCTGTTTTATATTTATAACTAACAATGTTACCGCTATTAATAATACCTCCATTGGTTTGCAACGTAACGGCATATCCGTTTTCGTCCCATTGTGCCCAGAATTCCTTAGGCCCAAAGTCTGTTGCGGAAATAACGTTTATGACATCGCCCTCGAAATTCTCATTGTCGTACCAACCAACGAAGTAATGTGCATCGTATTGCATATTTGCGTATGTAGGAAGCACGGCTCCCACACCGAATGTATATTTATCTATACCTCCACCCAAAATATGTCCATCGCCTGGGTGAAGGGCAACATCATACGTTATTGGATTCCATTTTGCATAAAATGCTTTATTTCCATATTCATTTGCACCAATTTCGGTAACAGGATCGCTTATAAAGTTCGCTTTGGGATACCAGCCATCAAATTCACATCCGTTTCTTGAAATATTGGGAAGGGTAACGGTTGTTCCATAATTATATGTTGTATCATAGTTCTCGGTCGTTATTGTTCCGCCATTGTTGTTGTAGGTGATAGTGTAGTCAACAAGTTTCCATTTTATATACAAGGTTAGAGCACCAGCATGTTTATAACGCGTAATTACTGGCGTTCCATCTTCGGCGTAGTATTGTTCGCCCGCCCCGTTTTCGCCAGTGAAATATCCGTCGAACATATACCCAATTCTTTCGGGAAATGCAACGATTGGCAGTTCGGCATCGTAAGTTGCCTGAACGGGTTCTGTTATCTCTTCAGTAGCACCTTCTTGATTAAATGAAATCGTATAGGTGTTTGGAGTCCACACGGCATACAAATTAATTGTTGCACCTTTTTCAGGAGTAAGATTTTTCACCGTTTTTCCGTCAGTATAAGTAACAACCGAAGAATTTAACGCCGTGGCCCAACCATCAAACGTATATCCTGTTCTTTCAAATGTATTTGTCAGAAGCGTGGCATTGGCATCGTATGTACACGTTGTTTTGCCCATAACAGGGCTTTCCGCATCTTTGTCGGGAGCGTTGTAGGCAATATAATACGTGTTGGCAGTCCATTTTGCATAAAATGTCTTATCGTTTATTTCAGTGGAACTAATTGTTGTAACATTTGTTCCTGAAAGGTCTGATTTTGCATACCAACCCGAAAACGTATATCCCGTTTTGGTAGGACTTGGAAGCGTATATGCAGTTCCGTAGGTATAACTTGAGATATTTCCTGAAGCAAGAGTACCGCCGTTAGGATTAAAAGTTATTTTGTACGTTATTGGATTCCACTTCGCATAGTAGGTTTTGTTGCCAGAATCGGTGGTAGAAATTGTCGTTACGGGGCTGCCCGTGAAATTGGAATTTGCGTACCAACCGCCAAATGTGCAACCTGTTTTTGTAACGTTTGTCGGCAAAGTAGCACCTATAGTATATGTATATTTCGACACTTTCCCTTCGTTGATAGTACCTCCGTTATCTTGCAATGTAACAGAATACGAAGGATACATTTTGAAATTTGCAACACTGCCAGGGATGTCACCATAGGTTTTTGTTGCCGAGAAAGGATCGCCAACTGTACCGAAATTGCTGATTGTTGCCGTTCCCGTGATTCCTGCCGTACTTGTCGTGGTAATATCGGCATAAAAAGAAAGCGTGTTAGTCTTAAGTCCACCAGCAAAAGTCAACGTATGTGTTGAGTTTCCTATTTTCAATGTAGGAGTACCTGAATAAGACATAACCATCTCGTTGAAACGTACCGACACATAAACCCGCTCACCACTTGAATATGTATGTGCTGTATTCATATAGATACCTGTCACCACAGGAGCCACATCGTCATACAGTTTTACGTTTGCAACACACTGAGAAATTGCAAAGCAGTCAGCACCGTTACCAGCAGCATTGGTAGCAATACCAATTCTATCAGTGCCATTTATAATAAAATATCCGTCATTCAATGAACAGATACTACTATATGAGCCGTTATATGCTTGTGCATATAGATAATCCGATTTATTACCCATGGACCAGTATTGAGTGTTGTTCCAAACATTACCCTTAACGGTTCTTTGAGTGCTAAAGGTTGTGTTATTGTTCCGCACAGGGAATTTTATAGGTAAAAATTTTTCTTCTTCAGCGTAATCCGAACCACGTTCCCAACAAGCATTATAAAGATTGCTGTTAGTTCCCGACGGAGTTGGCACAGCCGCGTTACCTGTAGCACTTGACCACGGATCGCTAAATTTACCATTCAAAAAGATACCGATATAATAGTATCCGTCGTTTACTTCTTTAGTTTGAAATTCTACGTTGAATTTGTATTTTGGCGTTTGGTTCGTATAAGTAAAATACCGTAACTGAGATTCAGAAAACAGATTTTTAACAGGAGTGCTATTATATTTCAAGACCATTTCATCATCACACGAAGTATAATCATCGAAAAGCGCTAATTGCTGTTCATACGTAGCAAATATTGATCCTGTTTGTATTGATCCTGCAACTCGTTGTAACGCAAGGTTGTTATTATAAATACAAAAATAAAAATCACGTTTAGCTATAAGGTAAGAATAACCATCAATTATATTGTCATTTGTTTTAGTCGGATCTTTTTGAGAAATTATCACAATTTTAGTTTTTTCTCCTTGGGCAAACTCCAAACGCCCTGAAACATCCTCATAGTTAATTCCTGCGATAGCGCTACCGCTTTGAGTGAAATAATCGACATAACTTGCCGCCGAAGCATCGGTTCTCGAAATCGTGAAAACAAATCCTCCACTCACCGAAACGGTAAATGCATCGGGGTCGGCAAAGGAAGAAAACATAGTTGCAGTCAGCAATAGTAAGGTAGTTAATAGTTTTTTCATTGTATATATGTTTAAGTCTTCATTTCTCAAGGGAAGAAACGCTCCATGACGCGCCTAATAATAATATTTGTAGAGACGATGTGCATATCGTCTCTACTGAAGTTGTCTTTACTTAAAATTTTTCAATCCATCAAAGTCAAGCGTCGCGAAATAATCGTTCACCGTTTCGGCACGACGAATCATTTTTACCGAGCCGTCGGTACGGAGCAATAATTCAGCCGAACGGAGTTTCCCGTTGTAATTGAATCCCATTGCGTGGCCGTGCGCTCCAGCGTCGTGAATGGCAAGAATGTCGCCGATTTCGATTTCAGGCAAGTTGCGTTGGATAGCAAACTTGTCATTGTTTTCGCAAAGCGAGCCAGTTACGTCATACACGTGGTCGCATGACTGATTTTCCTTGCCCAATACGGTAATGTAATGATATGCACCGTACATTCCAGGACGCATAAGATTGTTCATACTTGCATCGCAGCCAACGTATTCGCGGAATGTATGTTTCAAGTGCCGAACTGTCGTTACCAAATATCCGTAAGGGCCGGTAATGAAACGTCCCGATTCCAGATACAGTTTCACAGGCGCAAGACCGTTCGGAACAAGAATGTTTTCATATTCCTTGCGAATACCTTCGCTGATTTTGAAAACGTCGAGTTTCTTTTGCTCAGGACGATACGGAATGCCAAGACCGCCACCAAGATTGATGAAGTCGAAGCGAATGCCTAACTGTTTGTGAATTTTTACGACAAGATTAAATAAAATTCGTGCTGTTTCGGCAAAATAATCCTCGTTCAACTCGTTGGAAGCCACCATGGTATGAATACCAAAGCGTTTCACGCCACGTTCCATCAACATTTTATAGCCGTCGAACAATTGGTTTTCCATGAAACCATATTTAGCTTCTTCGGGCGTTCCGATAATGGCATTTCCTGATTTCAAGTTTCCCGGATTGTAGCGGAACGAAACCAATTCGGGCAAGCCTGCAACTCTGTCTAAATAGTCAATATGGGTAATGTCGTCAAGATTGATGATTGCGCCCAGTTCCTTGGCTTTCTTGAACTCGTAGTCGC
>JAFZTG010000224.1 GCA_017618935.1 Bacteroidales bacterium
AGCAAAGCCGACTTGCTGGTGTATGGCATGGGCGAAAAGGCCATTGTTGCCGTTGCCCAAGCGTTGCACGAAGGGAAAACGATAGCCGAAATGACTGAATTTCCTCAAACGGCATACGTTGCAAAGTCGCTGAGTCAATGTGCGAAACCGCCCGTTGAATTGTATTCTTACGAAGATTGTTTGCACGATAAGATTCTCGATGCCAAGAATTTTCGTGTCATTGAGGAACAATCGAATTTGTGCAAGCCAGAGAAAATAGCACAACGCTTTGGGAATGAATATGTTATCGTCAATGAACCATATCCCACAATGTCAACCGAGGAACTCGACACGGTGTATGCGTTGCCATATTCCCGTCTGCCACATTCCCGCTATGCGAAGAAACCGCCGATTCCCGCCTACGATATGATAAAGGACTCCGTGACTATTCATCGCGGTTGCTTTGGCGCATGTAGTTTCTGTACCATTTCGGCGCATCAGGGCAAGTTTATTGCAAGCCGAAGCGAGGAATCCATTATAGCCGAATTGGAGAAAATTGCACAATCGCCTCATTTCAAGGGACATATAACCGATTTGGGAGCGCCATCGGCCAATATGTATGGTATGCACGGTAGAGACCAGCGCTTGTGCGAGAAATGTAAACGACCATCGTGTCTATTTCCTCAAAAATGTAAGAACCTGAACGACAGCCACATCCGCCTGACACGTTTATACGAGCGTGTGGAACGAATTCCGGGCATAAAACATATCACCATCGGAAGCGGTGTCCGCTATGATTTGCTTAGTGGAGCCGAGGGAGAACGGGAATATTTGTCGCAGTTGGTGCGAAAGCATGTTTCGGGACGATTGAAGGTCGCACCCGAACATACTGAGGATTCCGTGTTGAAGCTGATGCGGAAACCGTCGTTTTCGTTGTTTGAGCAGTTCAAAAAACAATTTGATGAAATCAATCAAAAATATGGCTTGCGGCAGCAGATAATTCCGTATTTCATTTCATCGCATCCTGGTTGCAAGGCGCAGGATATGGGCAGATTGGAACAACGACTTCGTTCGCTCCGCGTCATGCCCGAGCAGGTACAGGATTTTACCCCGACGCCAATGACGCTTTCAACCACAATGTTTTACACAGGTGTGAATCCATACACGTTGGAACCAGTCTTTTCGGCAAAGACGAAAGATGAAAAGGACAAACAAAAATCGTTTTTCTTCTGGTACAAAAAGAACGGAATGGAAAAGCCGAAACAAGGGAATCCCCATCAAAAGAGCGGGAATCAGTCTTTTAGAAATCGTAATAGAAATTATTCAAAGAAGTTCTAAAACCGATGAAATACATCCATTGGTCTTGTGTGTCGGCATGTTCAGAACGTTGTTTTCTATGAGAGACGCCCAATGAAATGTTCATGTTCGATTTAGGATTTATCATATACGAAGCCGTCAAATCGGTATAGGTAATAATGTTTTGGTCGCCGCCCTTGCCGATTTTGTTGTCGTATTCCTGCGTCCTTGTCTGATACAATTTGAAGATGTCGCCGCCATAGTTGGAGTTTGCGGTATCCCTGCCATAGACAAGATACTCGTATTTCGCCTCAAAGAAGAATCGTTTCCAGTTATAGCGGAGGAAAGACACCGACTCGTAGAAGTTTGCCCCACGAGGATGAGCCAACGGCTGGCCTGCGTGAGCATAGTTTTGAGAATAGGTGAAATGAGAATAGATAAACGGTCTCACGTAGTTAACCTCCGTTTGAAAATCCAAACCTTTGATCTGTGCTATGTCGAAAGTCTTGTAACCCGCTTGTAGTCCGTATTTGCTACCCCACCAACCGCTATGTTTCTTGAATTCGTCGAATTTAAACTCGTCAAGAATGGCTTGTCCGTAGAAGACGTGATTTTTCCAAAGCGTGAGTTTCCCCGTCAAACCCATGAGGCAGTTGTCGGGCGAACCAATTGAAAACTCCACGGGACGAAGGAAAATGCACGGATTGATGTAATTAAATTCAAATCCACGATTGGTGCCAAGCGTGTCGTTCCCCCAGTTGATTGTCTCAAAAAACGCCACATTTAGCCATTTGGTGACTGACCAGTCAAGATAGTGCATTACGTTCCATTTTTTCTCGTAACGTGTGTTTCCCTGATGATTATTCTCCAAATAATATTGTTGCGACCACATCATCACATATTTCAAATTCCACACATTGGTGGTAACTTTAAAATACGGATAATTCTGCGCGTTGTCCGACAAAATCAGGGAACGATAGCCGTCGCCTATGAAATTTTTTCCGTGTCCCAGTTGAAATCCGAAATACTTGCTGGGAATGTACGAAACAAAGCCTTCGGCATAGGCGTAATCAAGACCTCCGTTTTCGCCGAATCTTTTTGCTCGACTAATTCCGGGCACTGTGTTGTGACCAAGTTCCTTTATTCTATCACGTCGATAGTCGGTAAAGTTCGACTGGATTTCGTGAAATGCCGTGTAGAAATACACCTTGTCGGTAATACTTCCATTTATGAAAACACCACGGTCATTAATCCAACCCGTGTGGTTGCTCGTGTCGTCGCTATGTCGTGAAAGTTCAAAATTGAATGCAGGATTGATGTTGAAATTAAAATCGTCGGAACGATAGCGAACCCAGTCGTTGTTGAGTAAATGGCTGATGTACTTGTCTTTACATTCTCTTGTGTGAATTATATAAAGTGTGTCAATACTCACTATTTTTGATACCTCGGTCATATCGTAGGGTTTTACCGAAGTATGAAAACGATTGTCGGAGTTGTACAAAAATCTGTCGTAGGGCTGAAACGATGCGTTCTGATGCACGGAATTATCTTGTGCATAACTTGCAATCACAAGAAACAAAAACGAGAGAGAAAGCAGAATTTTATTGCCCGTCATGTTTGAAAATCGTTTTTATCGTTTTGAGGATTATCATAAAATCCAATCCTATAGACCACGTGTCAATATATTGCAAATCAAGTTTCATCCATTGTTCAAAATGAATCTGATTTCGTCCTGAAACTTGCCAAATACAAGTTATACCAGGTTTCATCGACAAACGGCGTGTTTGCCACGGTTTGTATTCCTTTACTTCTGCTGGGATTGGAGGTCGAGGACCCACAACCGACATATCGCCTTTTAGTACGTTGATGAATTGAGGAAGTTCGTCGATACTTGTTTTTCTAATAAAACGGCCAACTCGAGTGATACGCTTGTCATTTTTAATCTTGAAAACGGGTCCGTCTTGTTCGTTTTCGGCTTTGATTTCGTCAAGCATATCTTCGGCGTGATCGCACATGGAACGGAATTTATATAAGGTAAATTCCCTACCACGCAAACCCGAACGAGTCTGTTTAAAGAATACGGGACCTTTCGAGTCAATTTTTATAAGAATTGCAAGAAGCAAGAACAGTGGAGTCAGCACAATCAGCACGCACAGCGAGAAAACTTTGTCAAACGCGGTTTTGATGAACAAATTGAGCGATTGTTTTGGTGTATTCTGGAAAGTAAAAAAAGGTGTTTCGCCCAAGTAGTAAATAGTTGACTTATTTCTTGCAAGTTGGAGTATCTGTGACGAAACTCGGAACGTAACGCCAAGCTCCAAACACATATACACAAGGTCGCTGACTAATTTTGTGTCCATTGACGGAAGACAATAGAATAATTCGTCAATTGGTTCTTTAAGCAATTGATCTTTTATAGACTCTATTGAGTATATAGGATAGCGATTCTTGAATTTCTCTATTGTTTCGGGGCTGTCGGTTACAATACCTTTTATGCGGTATCCCCAAAGAGAGTTGTTTTCAATTTTATTGATAAATCCGCCGATATGTTTGTCACCAATGATAAGGATATTGTTGGTGTATTTTCCTTTACCTCTTTGAATCTTTGCGTAATGATACACGCTTATGATGAAGATGTAAAGAAATACCAGATCTATGCCGAGGAACCAAAAAAGGAAGGTCCTGTTTATGTCGAGTTTTAAGAGGTAAATGAGGAAGATAAGTCCTAATGTACCACAAATGAAAACAATGATATATCTAAATAGAATGTACGAGAAAGGATTGATTCTGAATACTTTAGAAATATCAAGCCTTTTGAGCAAGAAAGGCCATAAAAAGCAGAGGCAAATAAGGAGGACTTTATAGTCCTGAGGAAGCATTACGGTGTCAAATAACGCGTAATAAAATCCAAAGAAAATTAATACACTCAGTATTAATTGTATGATTGTCAATCCAGTATTAAATATTGACTTTGAGGTTGACATTTTGTTGCGTTTAGATAAAAAAAGCGGAGACACAATTATCTCCGCTTTTATTGAATTGGGTTATATTATTTAGAAATAACACGAGCCATTTCACAAACTTTGTTTGAATATCCCCATTCGTTGTCGTACCAAGAAACAACTTTAACGAAAGTAGGATCCAATTGGATACCAGCTTTAGCGTCGAAGATAGAAGTACGAGCATC
>JAFZTG010000027.1 GCA_017618935.1 Bacteroidales bacterium
AGCGACGCAGGCGTTACGTCAATAGATTGAACAGCAATTACATCTGCCTTAATCTCAACTGTAATAACCTTTGTAATGCGGTTAGCTGTCTCAACAATGATAGACGTTGTTCCTTCGCCAACACCCTCTATCAAACCATCTTCTGAAACTGTCGCTATAGTTTCATCTAAAGAAGACCAGGTCAAATCCTTATTTGTCGCCGTTTCTGGTTCAAAATCAACAGTAACCTGTTGTTTATCCCCTATCGTCAATGTAACGTCTTCTATATTCAATACGATATTTGTTACTTCTATGTCAAATATTTGAATCGTATAACTACCAGAGGCCTCACTGCCAACCGCCGTTGCCGTAATGGTAACATTTCCGCTCTTCAATGCCGTAACGACACCCTTATCGGAAACCGTTGCCTTGGTTTCATCCGATGACGACCATGTTATTCTCTTATCATCGGCATCATTAGGTGTAATTTCAGCCGTCAACGTCTGTTTTGCACCAACGTACATCATTTTGTCTTGTGAAGATACAGTAATATCGGTAATTTTCTTTTCCTCAACAGTCAGAACGCATTCTGCATACGAATTTGCATTTTGTCTTGCCGTTGCACGAATTACCGTAGTACCATATTTCAAAGGAGTGATATGACCATCTTCTACCGTTGCAACAGTCTCATCTGTCGATGACCACACAATTTCTTCATCACAAGGATTGTCCGTCGTGATTTCAGCCGTCAACGTCAGTTTTGAAGAAAGATAGATTGTTTTTTCCATCTCACTAATTGCAACATCAACAGCCCCAGAATGACAATCTGAAGAAACATTTACCGTACACGTTGCCACAGTAACGCCATTACCTGTCGTAGTTGCTGTAATAGTAGCAGGGCCAACACCAGCAGCATTCACGATACCATTTGAAACCGTTGCTACATTATTATTTGACGATGTCCATGTTATATCATTGTTTTCGGTACATTCATCTTGTGGAGTAATGGTAGCAATCAATTGTTCGTGGTCGCCTACAACCAATGCCAAACTTGCCTGATTCAAACTCACGGTAATATCACCCGAACAATCTATTGACACATTTACTCTGCAAACCGCCGTCTTCACAGAGAAACCGTCGTTCACCGAGATAGTAATATCAGTATATCCTTTGTTTGACGATGCGGTTACCACACCAGTTTCAGAAACAGTTGCGATAGTCGGGTTAGAACTTGAATAAGAAACTGATTTCACACACGCATCTGATGGTGTCAATGTATAAGATAGCTGTGCAGTCTCGCCATAGAACAAATCTTTGGTTGCGCTGGTGCTAACCAAGGTAACAGCCGTAGGACAACCTGTAAGTGTTGCATCTATCGTTTTCGTATATCTGTTACCACTCTTATCTGTTACAACAACAGTAATGGTAACATCTTCTGTTCCGTAATCCAATTTGTTTGTCAATACACCGACACCGTTCACTTCAGCAGATTGAACATCGGAAACAGACCATTCGTAAGATTCTATAGTTGCATTACTTGGAGCATATGATAGATAACTTGCCAAGTTTACTGTAGCATTTTGCGACACTATCACTTTTGATTGCGAGAACGAAACTGACGTCAAATCAATTTTCAATTCTTCCACAACGAATGAAATAGAAACGACAGAACTTGCTCCCTCACTGTCAGTTGCACGAACCTTAACAATGTCAGAACCTATCCATTCGCTATCTTTTGCACTTACAGCCAAAACGCCAGATGTAATTGTTACATCAAGATATTCCGATGGATTTACCAATTCGTAAATCAACGCCGATGATGCCGTTGCATCGTCAGTCACGAAATTTGTCAAGCTGACATTGGTGAAAGAAGAACCTTGTTGAATTGTTTGTGCTGGAACATCAGCCCATATTGGAGCAGCATTGATTGTTACTTCCACATCACTACCAAAACGCAATTCATCAATCGTGATTGTTCCCGATGCTGAAGCTATAGAACCTTTGTCAAAATACAACTTCATTCCATAGATTTCAGACGGATTTGCAGTTGCAAATTTGCCATTAAAGTCGAATGTATATGTAGAATATTCATGACCTGCAGAACATTGTTCCGCAGCAACAGATGTTGCAGTCGTATTACCGTTTGCATCAAACAACTCAACATACAAAGATGTAGCAACAGTCGTTTTCAATGTTACCGAAGCATACGGATACGAGCTCAAGTCTAAAATCTTATAATCCTCATCTACAAGATTATAGGTAATTGCATCCGACAATCCTGCGGAACGAGTATATGCAATCTGCATATCGCCACCATTGTAAGTCAAAGCATACAAATCCGACGCTTCACTCCACCCTTTCGCAGCTGGACGAATTACATAATCGGTGTAACCATCAACAACAGATGGAGTTACAACATATTGAATCGCATATTCATTCACAGTACTCAAATCTTGAGAAATAACTCTCACGTATGCCGTTCCGTCAAGACTTGATGCCTGAGCCACTTCCAGATAAGCCGTTTCGTCCGATGCGACAGCCGAAACGGTAGGGATTGTTTCCGCTCCTGCCGGTAACGTCACGGTATAAGAGTGAACATCCTTGTCGAATGAAGGTGACAAAGTGCCAGAGTTCAAAGAAATTGACTCCAAATCGGCATTATCCGAGAGAGTCACCACATGTTGAGTGCCAGTTGCCACGGTCGGACCTATCACCAAATTATCAAGATATAGAGCTTTTTTACGTTCCTTCTTACTATCTGCAGGAGCATACAAACCAATTCTTACAGCGACAATTGCCGATTTTGTAATGAAACTTGCCGCTCCAAAATTAACAGAATACGTTGATGCCGAACTATAATTGTCAACACCCACGGTAGAGCTCATATAATTTGAAACATTACCGTATGCGTCAACCAATGCCAAACTAAAATTCATATATTGGTTGCTAACCTTTACGCCATTGACAACAGTACCATCATTAGGAACAGTAATCGTCATTGACACATTTAAGGCTGACGTACCATCTAACACGTATCCCGTAGGTAAATGATATTCCACATAGCCATATTCCGTATCAGTCTCTTTCTCATCAAGAGCTATTGCCAAATCGGTGTCGGTAACTTGTTGTGGGAAACCGCTTGTTGTAGTATGCGCTGAAATAAGATGAACATCGTTGTTTGTTGATACATTCCCTATTCCGTTTGTGAAATCGTCAGACCATTCTGTTACGACATTTTGCGACGAAGCGGCAGCCGAATATGTTATTTCATATTGTTTTGTGGAACCATTTTCTGCCGTAACCGTAATTACCGTTGCTTCAGAAATTGTTTCAGCATAATCTACAGAAACCATCGCATTCGGGTCAGAAGCAATTGCCGTAATATATGGCACGTATGTAGTATTCAGCATTGCAACATAATTATATACCGACGGAGAGAATGCAGGTGAAAGTTCACCACCACCAAGTTCAAGTGTGGCAAGCGTAGCATCCGATGAAGCAGCGATTTTGAAACTTACCGTATAGGTCTCACTATTATAACCATTTGCAGAAATTACCTTGATAATTGCTTGGTCACTTAAGGTCGCTGCCTGTGTAATAGTTACCGATGCACGTTCATGTACGGTTGTAGCCGATATAGTCGGAACCGCCGTTGTACCAGCAGGAACAGCACATTCATAAGCCAGGATAGAAGTTGAAACAGAAGGAGTTATTTCGCCGTTTGACGTTGTCAACGTTTTTAAAGCCACACTCGAGTTCACAGATTGGTTTTTCTGTTTATATGTCGGTGACATTTCTTCCCAATTGTCCGCACCTTCTGGATAGCGACCATAACTTACGTTTTCCGTCTGTGCCTCAAACGAAACATTGTCAATAACGACCAATTCACCAGCTGCAGTGATTTGGCTTAGCACTACGTCCTCACCTGTCGTTCCGTTCAGTGAGAAATCAAGGTGATTAGCTCCGAGTTCAGGTTTTCCGTCTGCCCAGAACGTAATCCATTTTCCTGCTTGAACAGTCGTCAATGCTGAATTTGTAGTCGGAATTCTATATCGCAATGAATAATCCAAAGAATCGCTGATAAACAAACCTCCAAGGTCAATTGCGGCATTTGTGCCATTGTAGAATTCAATGTAATCACTATATGCACCCGTTTCATCAGCAACAATAGAGGTATTTACAGCAAGTACCTCGTTGATTGTAATACCAGAAACAGTTTGTACCGAAGCATTATTTGTATTCTTTGCATTTGGCGTCGGAGTCAATAGATAGCGGAATGTTGACGATTCATTCGGATAGCGTCCGAATGAAATATTTTCACCTTGATTTGAGTATGAAACTTGGTCAATGATATAGTTTTCAGAACCACGCAACTGCACAATTGCGATATCGCCTTTCTCGGCAGGAAGTTTGAAATCAACGTGGTTCGGATTGATGGCAATTTGCTTGTCGCACCAGAAGATATAATATCCACCCGCCTTTATCGTTGTTTTTGTCGGCTCCCCTTTCGGAATCATATATTTGTTCAAGTTGTTCAAATCGTTTGTCACAAACAACCCACCCAAGTCAATATCGCTTGATGTCGTGTTGTAGATTTCGAACCAGTCGGCATACGAACCTGTTTCCTCACGGACAGTAGAACTGTTCTTCGACATAAACTCATTGATTACCAATCCATTAACATATGTATCAGAAACAATAGTATTTGTCGCATTCGGAGTTGTCTGTGTGAAAATAATCATATTTGACGTTCCGTCAGGATAGCGTCCGTAAGATACGTCGGTATTTTGTTGTGAGTAACGAATCTTGTTAAGTATCGTAACTGCTCCTTGCGAATTCTTTTGAGACAAGATTATCACACCTTCGGAACGATCAAGTTTAAACGGCAAATGAAGCGGACCATCTTGATATTCTTTATCAGCCCAGAACAACAAATAACCATTTGCCGCAATAGTGGTCTTTTCTGCTTCTCCGTATGGAATTTGATATTTTGTAAGATTGGTGCTGTCGTCAGACAAATATAAGCCAGCCATATCAACAGCCGAGTTACCGCCATTGTAGATTTCAATCCAATCTTCGTGTTTGTTGGCATCATTAACCAAATCGGTACTGTTTGACGTCAAGAACTCGTTGATATACAAATTACTTTCCGTAGAACGAGATTCAAACACGGCTTTGATAGTGTAATCACCTGTGATTGTCAACTTGTACTCCATGTCAGACGATAGATTTTGTCCGTTACCCGTCTGCCAAGCGACAAATTTATAGCCATCCTTAGGAATTGCCGTCATACGGATCGGCGTACTCTTATATTGTGCACCGGAATATCCTGCCGTAACATTCAAACCGCATAATTGCACAGAACCTTGCGAAGACGTAAAGTTTACCGTCAATTTTGCAGTTCCCTTACTGCCATATCGAGAGTTCAAAAATCCTCTCATATTTGATACACGACTTTCGGCAAACGATCTAACGCTTGAAACACGGTAACCACTATTCGCAGCAGTTGTACTTCTATACCATTTAGAGTCGCTGATGGAACGCTCGTTAGCAATCTTATCTTCTATACCATTGATAATATCCTTGCTTCGATTATACTCATACACCGTATTCAACATATAATGAAAACGCTGGATGAATTCATTTTTGAAATCATCATTTTTCATCATATAGTCGAACAAAATCACAGGAGCATATTTTTTCTTATCATAGAAATTATTGAAAGGATCGGTGCTTGCTCCTCCACCCCACAAACCATAACCAAAATCTGTATCATACCATGGGAAACGGAATTTACCATTTTCGGTACGTGGTCGCCACAAACGCATATTGTTATCTGGCCAGTCAGTATTTTGACAGAAAAGTTGAGCAATATAATAGTTAATCATATTGTCAACATCCAGATAATGATTCTTTACATATTCATATTTTTCGGCATCTTCCATTGAATTTACCTTCAAGTATGCCATCATTTCTTCATAACGAAGCGAATCACCATCGGCTGCGTTGAAACTATTCTTTTCCTTGTTAATCTTCAGCAAGTCGATATTTCCCTCGTCAACATAATCGTAATATCCTCCAAAATAATGTTTGTCGTAACGCTCACGCAAGTTGATGATACTCCAATACTCACCATTCAGATACATTACAACAGGTTGATATGCTTGTGTTTCCAAATCGCATTGACCACGCACAATTGCCTGAGCAACCGCATCGCGGGCAAACATACCTTGTTCCCAGTCATTTCCCGAGTTTCTCAAGATAAACGACTCGTATGTAGGAAGTCCCTCATTTCCAAAAATAGGATATTCGATTTTCCCATCTTCATATTTCTTTCTCATTATAATATTGAGCGACTTCAAATCGGAGTGACGGGAGATGGCACCCATAACCTTCGCTCCCGCATTAACACCAAACTGACGATTTCCATTTCCATCGAAGTATTCCACATACACCTTGCGTTCCCAGTCATCATGGTTCCAGTTGGCTTTCACATCGCCGTCACCACCACGTTTTACACCGTTGGTTCCCTGGATATAAATACCACTGTCGGCACTGAAGAAACTCCCCTTGTCAACAGTAACGGAAACAATCGGCAACGAAGGACGCGACATATTAATAAAGTAGGTCTGACATGCCGTAACACTTGGCACATAATCAGGATGGAACACTTTTGCCTTGATTACAAAACCTTTTTCCACATCTCCCCAGTTATATACCGACGGCTGTGACAAAATACCGTCACCACTGGACCATTGATAATGCTGAACTTGTGTTTTATTCTCTCGATTATAACCACTAATCAATGATTCGCTTGACTTCTTCTCCGCCTTGATGGCACCCGAATAAATCGGAGAATTTTCATTCGGTTCCGAACCGTCAGTAGTGTAACGAATCACTGCACCTTCCAAATTTGAGGATAATGTGACATTTTGATCCTTGCTATAAAAACCTCCATTTATAGAAAAAGTCGGTTTTGGAGCAAGACCTTTCACCGTAGTTGAAACGTTTGATGCCCCCGGTGTCGGTCTTGAAAGAGCTGCCCACGCACCCGTGCCGTTAGCCAAACGCCCATAGGTGTAATCTGCCTCAATCGGTTTGATATTCACAGAATCCAAAAGCAACATCGAAGATGAATACATATATAATACGTCTCCTCCCGTCGACAACTTGAAATTGGTGTGCATAGCCTGCCCCGTCACATCCTCTCCGTCACAATAAACCAAGAGGAATTTACCAGCACCAATTGATTGTCCCGTAGGCACCTGCCATTTACGTGGCTTGTCCTTATTATCGGTAAGATAATAACCGCTAATATCTACTGCTGATGACGATGTGTTATACAACTCTATCCAGTCTTTATACTTAAAGAAATCTGGATCCATTTGTGTTTTAGAATTCGAGGTCTGAACCTCGTTGAACTTTACCTGTCCATAACCCGAAGTCAAGATTCCGCAAAGGAATACGAACTGGAGAAGAACTCTTTTCATATTATTATTAACCTTTCTTTTTAAGACATTTTTACCACTTAAAAACCCTATGTGCTTTTTCATTTTTTCAGAGAAAAAAGAATATACACTCTTAGATTTAAGTTCACAAAACTACAAAAAACATTGGAACAAACTTCATAAAAAATAGACAAAATCACTCAATTGAAAAAATAAAATTTTGTACGGTTTATTGTTCAAAAAATCTTTGTATATTTGCTCAATTCTATGATATTTTGAAAAAAAATGTAGTGAAAATTTAAAATCATTAAAAAATATGCAACTAAAAAATCTCTCTTTATCAGCTCTCCTAAGTGTATTTATGACACTTTCGACGTTTGCACAAGACATTAGTACAAATTTTATAAATCATAAAGGACAAGATTTATTCCTCAGCGGAATAAATGTTGCATGGATAAATTATGGTAACGATTTGACTGGTTTTGACAAACAAAAATGGACTACGATGTGCGAAGAGGTATCTGAAGCAGGAGGAAACTCCCTTCGCTGGTGGATTCACGTTGATGGCCGAAGCACCCCTACATACGATCCTACCACGCTCCTTGTAACAGGTATGCCCGAATCGGCATTAAACAATCTTGAACTTGCACTCGACATTGCCGCAGAACACGGTTTGGTCGTCAGTCTTTGTCTGTGGGCTCACGGAATGCTTGCATATACTGATTCTGGAGATCAAAGTTCGGCGACTGGAAACGCCCGTCGTGCAAAAAACAAAAAAATATTGACCGACGAGGAAGGAACAATGGCATACATTAATAATGCTCTTATTCCTATGGTAAATAGGGTAAAAAATCACACGGCCATTCTTTGCTGGGAAATCTTTAACGAACCGGAAGGTATGACCGACGTTGCCAATTGGAGTGAATATGAGCACATTGACATTTCGTACATTCAAAAGTTTGTAAATCTCTGTGCCGGAGCAATTCACAGAACTGATCCAAACGCCAAAGTTTCTAATGGTAGTTGGGCGGCACCTGCATTAATCGGCAATAAAGATGGTAACAACTATTACACCAATGAAAAATTGATTGCACAAGGTGGTGACGAGGATGGTTACCTTGATTTTTATATGTTTCACTACTATCCGACAAATCATGGTAAATCATATTCTCCTTTTCATCAGACGTTCGAATATTTTGAAGGATATGGTGTGGACAAAAAATTAATTATTGGTGAATTTCCTGCTCGTGGTATCCTAAAATCGTCGGGCTGGCTTCTTCCCAATACTGCTCAAAAAACTACCGAAGAAGCAATGCTCTGGTTATATCAGAACGGTTACTCTGGTGGTTGGGGATGGACATACAGCAACCACGACGGGAACGGAGGTTTGGACGATATGAAAGCCGCCATGACAAAATTAAAGACTCTGTACCCTGAACATATTATTGTACAACACGACGAAAATTTCAACTACATTCCTCACGCAAAAAATAAAATTCCTGATACGGCGATTTTCACAAATTCTGCAAAAATCTCAAAATATGTAAATGTGAACGATTTCTTCGAAGACGATGCAAATGATGTTTTAACCTTCACTTTTACTTCTGACGACCAGATTCTTTCTGTTGAACTTGACGAAGATGGTTACATCAGTTTCTCCCCCGTTGCTACATCAACAGACTACGCAACAATTACAATCACGGCAACCGACAAAGGTGGCAAACAAGCATCAACAAGTTTCTTCGTTCTTGTAAGAGATGACGATTTCAGTTCCGATAACAAACTGCTTAACGCATTTGTCTTCTATTCAAGCATGGAAGACGAAGAATACCAGCCATTCTATGTTAATGATGGTGATGAATCCACCCGTTGGAGCTCATTATATACCGATGACGAATTCATTATGTTTGACATGTTTCAAGAAGAAACCATCCAACGAATTGTTCTCAATTGGGAATGGACCGGCGAAAAAGGTGCATACGCACAAGCATACAACATAGCCGTCTCAAACGACAAACAAATGTGGGACACGGTCTTTTCAGTGAAAAAAGGACAATCTATCCAAAGTAACATTATTCTTGACAATCCTGTGACGTGTCGTTATTTGAAAATCACATTTACCGAACGTGCAACTGCGTGGGGATATTCGCTTACCGAAGTGGAGGCCTTCGCCGAAATCAATGAGAATCACAACGTTCAGGCAGCAGCCAAAACACAATTATACCAGGCATGCTACGCAAACGAACCATTCTCATACCAAAAGAATTTGAGGACACTGTTCAAAGACGCCGACAATGATGTTTTGACTTTCAGTATGTCGGACAACACGCCAAGTTGGTTGCAGTTCGACCCCAAATTACTTACATTGACGGGAACTCCGCAACTAAGCGACACGGGCGTGGTTATTTTCAATATCATAGCAAAAGATTATGCTCAAACAAGTGCCTCACGCGAATTTAAGATAAAGGTGCTTCCGCCTAACAATGTTGCAATCGTCACTATCGAAAATCCTGTCGTTATTTTTCCGAATCCATGCGTGATTGATTCCTTCACGGTAACAATCTCAAATATCGAAGGAAAGGCATTGGCATCGTTTACCAACGCCGACGGCAAACTTGCGGCAATCAAATACATCACGTTCCAACATGGTCAGGCAACGTGCCTAACCGACGGACTTGCGCAAGGCGTATATGGCATAACTATCCGTGTGAATGGTGAAACCTATAAATCAAAAGTCGTAATACAATAATGAAACGACTTACCCTATTAGCATTCTCTATTTTTCTCTGCTGTTCTCTTTTTGCACAGCAGAGAATTTCTATTGTCGGAAATAAATTTATGTTGCACGACAAAGAATTCTTTCTCATAGGAACTAACACGCCGTGGGACAACTGGAATGACTTTGGGGGCAACTACAACGGACAATTTTGGGAAGATGAATTTGCCCGACTCGAAAAATGTGGCATAAACAGTTCTCGTATCTGGATTAGTTGCGATGCCGCAGGACAACCGTTTGTGGACAAGGAAGGATATCCGCACCCTGCTTCGCAACAATTTTGGGACAACATGGACGATATGCTCGCCAAAGCCCGTAAACACGGCATCTACATTATGGCAACAACCATGTCGTTCGACCATCTCGACAATACAAAACCTGCCTCGGAAAACTGGATGGCACTCCTCTCGTGCACGCAAAAAGTAAAACAATATTGCGACACGTTTTTGATTCCTCTTTGCGAACGATACAAAGACAATCCCTACTTTTTTGCAATAGACTTGTGCAACGAACCTGAATGGATGCACGAACACAAGAAATATGGCAGTCTTGAATGGGATTATATGCAGATGTTCATTGGAATGTGCGCCGCCGCCATCCACGAAAGCAAATCGCCCATTCCCGTAACCGTAGGTAGCGCGTCGGTTAAATGGAGTTGCGACAAAATTGACGGCAACAAATGGAGCGATGCGATTTTACAGGATATGACGATGAATCCCCTCGCCTATCTCGATTTTTGGCAGATACATTATTATGAATGGACAAATCAGTTTGACAATCCTTTCCACCAAAATCCTGAATTCTGGGGCTTGAACGACAAACCATGCGTTATTGGCGAAACGCCGGCAAACAACGAAATATACGGTTTTCCAATTTCATACGAAGAAATATATTCTCTTCCCTACTCATTGGGCTATGCGGGCGTTTATCCGTGGACATCCAATGGCGCAGGAACGGGTAATTTCGGAACAATCAAGAATTTTGGCTCTGCCACAAAAAAAATATCTCAACAAATAAATAACTCTAAATCAAAGAAATAATGGACTTTCAAAACGACGGTAAACTTTCTTTCAAAGAAAAATTCTGCTACGGATTCGGCGACCTTGCCTCTTGTCTGTATTGGCAAACATTTATGTTGTATTTCACATACTTCTACACCGACATTTTCCTGCTTCCTGCCGGAATTGCGGCGACAATGTTCCTCATCACCCGAATCTTCGATGGCGTGAATGACCCCATCATGGGTATGATTGCCGACAGAACGGAAACGAAATGGGGAAAATTCCGTCCGTATTTGCTCTGGTTCTGCGTTCCGCTCGGCATTGCAGGATTCCTTACGTTCACCACGCCTGACTTCGGTTTGACGGGGAAAACCGTATGGGCATACATCACGTTCTTCTTGGTGATGATTATCTACACGATTATCAACATCCCCTACACTTCGTTGCTTGGCGTGATTTCGCCGAACTCCAACGAACGTACGAGCGTGTCGTCAATCAAGTTCATTTTCGCATTTGCCGCGGGAATCATTATTTCTGCCACATTATTGCCAACAACTCAAAAACTGGGCGAAAACAACGATTCGGTCATTCGTGCCGAAGTTGTGGGAAACACCCTCGTCATCCACGAACAAGAATCGCAAGGTCTTGTAGATATGACAATTACTGCAAACAATATACAAAAAGACATTGCCATTACCATACTCCATCAAAACGACAACACAACCTCCGACACCATTTATAATACGGCATCGGGAATGGTTGTAAAATTGCACAAAGGTTTTGGGACGAAGGAAATTGATGGCAGTGAAATACTTACTGGCAGTAAGATTTATGAAAACGAAAATAGTATTTCAATTAGCAAAATTTCGGTTCCTGCCAAAGGTTGGTCTCGTTTTTATTTGATTATAGGTGTGTTTGCCATACTCTTCTTTTTCATCACATTCAAAGGCACAAAAGAACGTGTGAATCCGCCAAAGAA
>JAFZTG010000225.1 GCA_017618935.1 Bacteroidales bacterium
AAATGAGGAACACCGCCCATTCCAAGTCAATCAATTGCGTTGTTGATACGATTATTGAACCGACGCCACATAATAAGTTACACAATGTGATACAATTAGGAATATGTCTTTTCATCTCAAATATTTTTGTGCAAGTTACTCGTTTTTTTATAAAATTATTCTCTTACAATTGTTTTCTTACAAAGAGTATATTTTTTCAATATCCATTTCAACAAAACTTTTTATGCAGAAATCGGCTTTCTTGAGCATTTGTGGCGAGCCAACGCCAATGCAATGCATACCGCCGTTTTTTGCCGCTTCCACGCCACTTATGGCATCTTCAAAAACAACGCATTGCGACGGCTCCACGCCAATCAATTCGGCTCCTTTCAAGAAAACTTCGGGATTGGGCTTGGCTTTTGTTATCATATTTCCATCGACAATTGCGTCGAAATAGGGCTGAATGCCAAGTTTGTCAATCAATAGTGGAGCATTTTTGCTCGCCGAGCCAATGGCTGTCTTAATACCTTGACTTTTAATCGCTTTCAGGAAATCTATCACGCCGGGATAGACATTTGCCGGAGTGATTTCCGTCTGAACATATTCAAGAAACCACGCATTTTTCTGTGCTGCCAAGGCGTCTTTTTCGGCTTGTGTCTTTTCAACGCCGCCATGTTTCAGAATCAAGTCAATGCAAACCGAGCGGCTCACGCCTTTGAGGTTCTCATTGAACTTCTCGTCTATTGAAATGCCAAGCGTGTCGGCCAACCGTTTCCACGCCTTGAAATGGTATATTTCGGTGCTTACCAGCACGCCATCCATATCGAAAATACACGCTTTTATATCTGCCATAACTCTATCGGGAAAATACGTACCCGACTCCTTTTATTGTAAAAATATATTGTTCTCCTAATTTTTCACGCAGTTTACGAATGTGAACGTCGATAGTCCTGTCGCCAACCACAATTTCGTTACCCCACACCAACGAATAGATTTCTTCACGAGTGAACACACGTTCGGGTTTGGAAATCAGCAAATCTAAAATTTTAAACTCCTTGTTGGGCAAGCTCATAGTCTTTCCGTTCACGCTGACGGATATTTTTTCCCTGTCGAGTTTTATTCCGTTGTATTCCACCGTTTTAGATTCTTCGTTTGCCGTTTTTGAGCGTTTCAGCAACGATTGGATACGCGAAATCAGAACTTTGGGGCGAATCGGTTTTGTAATGTAGTCGTCGGCGCCGGCCTGAAAACCTGCTATCTCCGAATAATCCTCGCTCCGAGCCGTAAGAAAGGCGATAATGGTTCCTTGCAGTTCGGGATTGCTCCGAATGGTTTCGCACGTCTGAATGCCGTCCATGTCGGGAAGCATCACGTCCAGCAGAATCAAATCGGGGTGATTTTGTTTTGCCAAATTGACCGCGTCCAAACCATTCAGTGCCGTCAATGTCGTATAGCCGGCTTTTTCAAGATTATATCGCAGAATTTCCACGATATCCGGTTCGTCATCAACAATCAATATGGTTTTTGTGGTATTCATATTATCGGACATTGCCTTTTTTTATGGTGAAAGAAAACGACGTTCCTTGGTTCAGCGTGCTTTTGAACGTGATTGTCTCGCCGTGGGCTTCAACCACGTGTTTTACGATTGCCAAGCCCAAACCCGTTCCGCCTTGTTCGCGTGAACGGCTTTTGTCAACTCTGAAAAATCGCTCAAAAATCCTGTCCTGATATTCTTGTGGAATGCCGATACCCGTATCGGAAACCTCTATCAGCCAGCGATTGTCCATGTCGAAGAAGCGAACTCGTACCGAACCGCCTTCGGGTTTGTTGTATTTTATGGCATTGGTAACCAAGTTCGACAACGCCATATTGATTCTTGTTCGGTCGGCATATACCATCATCAGCGCTTTGGGCTGTTGCATTTCCAAATTGAGCGTCACATTCCGCTCTTTTGCAAGATATTCCTGTGCCTCGAAAATCTCGTTCACCAAATCAATGATATTGAACGTGGTGTATTCCATTTTCAACTCGCCCGATTCCAGACGGGAAATTGCATCCAAATCCTTCACGATTGAGGTCATTCGTTGAATCACCTTATCGGTACGTTCCAAATACTGACGATTGATAGATTCGTCGTACAGGCCGCCGTCAAGCAATGTTGACACATATCCCTGAATGGTAAAAATTGGCGTTTTGAGTTCGTGAGCCACGTTGCCAATGTATTCTTTCCGGAAATTTTCTTGTCGTTTCAGGAAATCCAATTCTTCTTCCTTCTTTTTTGCCCATTCTTCGGCATCCTCGGCGGCTTTGGCAATCAGGTTGTCGCTTGCTTTCACCACTTCCTTGAAGCGAGGAGTTTGTGCCGAACGAATGATGTTGTAGATAGGGCGGACTTTTTCAATCACAAAACGCCGAATGAGTTGTCTTGTAAAAAAATACATTGCGACAAGCATCACAAAAAATGCAAAAATACTAACCAACACCGTATATTCGGAATCGACAAAATGTAACCCGACCAACACAATCGCCAGACAAAGTGCGGAAATTATTGCAATTTGCAGGGCAAGAAGACGATGCGACACTATTTTAAACTTCAATTTCATGTTCGTAGTTTTTACAAAAGAATAACTTTATTATACTCCCTGCTACTATGGCACCAGTTCCGTTAGCAAACAAATCAAATCCATCTTTACTTCGATTGCTCAAGATGGGTTGCAAGTATTCAACCAATACACTAAGACAGGTTATGCAAACAATTGAAACAATGATAAATACGTTTGACAAATTTTGCGATTTTTTTGTATCATACAAAAACAAAAATGCCAAACCAAAATACATTGCAAAGTGAATCACCTTATCCTGATGAGGGAACAACATTAATTGCGGACTCAAATGTTGCGAAGGCATAAAACTCGCAACGAGAATAGCCACAAGCCAAAGAATGGTTGGTATATATCGTACAATCTTTATTCCCATTTGAGTCGTTTTAACATTTCAAAAAATTCCGATGATTCTATCGGTTTTGCCACGATTTTTCCTCGCTGAAGCATGAATATTGTCGGTGTAGCATAAATACAATACGTCTCCGCTAATTTACCGTCCCAGCCGTCGGTGTCAATCAAATTCTTTGACTTTGAAAAACTTGCATGAGCATCTATAAATTCTTCCCACTCGTTTGTTGACGCGTCTAAAGAAATTGTAACCAATTTATATTTCGGTTTCGATAGTTTTGCATAATGATCCACGATTTCGGGAAGCGATTCCACACAATGACCGCACCACGTAGCCCAAAACACGATAACCACATTTTCGTTGGCAAAATCAATATCTTTCTTGTAATTCATAGCAGTAAGTAAATCCAACGGAGCTTGTTTGCCAACGGCAAGTTCCGTATTGCTCAATGCCTTTCGTTTCAAGGTCGAAGCGTTTTCGCTCGCACAACGATGTTCGGTAAGATATTGTTGCGAAATGTAGGTAACAATTTCCGACGCTCCCATTGACTCAAATCCGCCCAAAAGATAATTCACCACAAATTCGTAGGTCTCGTCGTTCACCGAGGCCTTTTTCATAATAGTATCGACAGCCGACATAAATATGCTGTTCTTGTTCGACTGCTGAATATTCGCCGTGTAAATTGACAAATATTGTACGGCAGCCGACGTGAAGACCTCGGAGTTTATCAGACCTGTTTCGGTAAAATCAACAGCGTCAAAGAAATGCGATTTCAAAAACGTGTTCTTTTCTGCCTGTGAGACCAACATAGGCGGAACTTGTCGCACGGAAGACTTTATCACTTTCCACGCGAACGTTGATTCTCCCCGTTTCCGCAAACCGTCAATGTCGTCGTAATACTCGTTGAGCAAACGAGTATATTCCGACTCCGCTTGAGAACGGAAATCGTCGCCGACATAGTTTTCATATATCATTTCCAACAACCCGCATTGGTTTTCAAACAACGCATTTTTTGCCTGAAACTGATAATACAAGTCATTTTCTTTTGACGATATAACCTGAACATACGCATTGGGGTTGATTGCCTCGGTTGAGAGAGCTACATTTTCCTTGTTGAAGATAAACGCAACCTCAGCATTATTTAATTGCGGAAAAATAAATTTGTAAAAACCTGTCTCCTTTTCATCGGTGAACGTGGTCTTATACATTCCGTAACGATCAGCAACCAACGTGTCGGTCAACATAGATAAATCACCCTCCACCTTCGTCAGGAAAGCATATTGCCCAGCAAAACCCTTGACAGCCAACGAGATGGAATATTCCGCCGCATAGGTGGAAACAGCCAATAACACAGACAGAATTGTAGTAAAAAATTTCATCGTCTCAATCTCAAAAATATGTGCCGAAATTAAACAAAAAGTTGTAAAATCTTGCAATTTATTGAAATTTAGTTATCTTTGCCTCGTGAAAATTTGATGAGGGGACGGTTCAGTCCCCTCTTTTTTTTCTTAAAATACAATAAAATGGCAATAGAAAAAGACACGATTACGGCGTTAGTGGAACAATTCGTTTCGGGAACCGATAAGTTCTTGGTTTCCCTAACAATTACTCCTGCCAATGTCATTACGATAGAAATGGATGCAGATTCATCTATTGATATTGATACTTGCGTTGACCTAAGTCATTTTATTGAAGATCACCTTGATAGAGACAAAGAAGATTTTGAGTTGACCGTTTCTTCGGTAAGTTTGTCGGAACCATTTAAAGTTCATCGCCAATATTTAAAAAATATCGGGAAAATGGTAACCGTAACTACTTCTGAAAGAAAATATCAGGGCACATTACTTGAAGTAACGGACGAAGGTGTGAAAGTAAAACATATCGATGTGGTGAAAGTTCCACCGAAAAACAAGAAAAAAGAAATGGAATTCGAGACGTTCATTCCATTTTCCGACATACAAAAAACCGAATGTGTAATCATGTTCAAAAATAAAATAATCTAAAATTTAAGTATCAAAAAAACAATTGTAAAGCGATGAGAGTAGAACATCAAAATTTGGCAGAAGCTTTTTCTGAGTTCAAAATGGACAAGAACATTAACCGTCCTACAATGGTTAAGATTCTGGAAGAAGTGTTGATTAACTTGTTAAAACGTAAATTCAACGTTGAAGACGACGAAAAAATCCAAAAAAGTTTCAACATTACTATCAATGTTGACAAAGGTGACTTTGAAATCTGGCATAACCGCGAAGTTGTTGCTGACAATGCCGTAGAAGATTCTTTAAGTCAAATCTCACTTTCTGAAGCTCAAAAAATTGATGCCGACTACGAAATTGGCGAGGATGTGTCAGAAAAAATCAGCATATCGGATTTCGGTCGTCGCGAAGTTCTTTCTATCCGTCAAAATCTTATTTCAAGAATTATGGATTTGGAGAAGAACAACATCTATATGAAATACAAGGAAAAAATCGGTCAAATTGTTACTGGTGAAGTTTGGCAACCTTGGAAAAAGGAAATCATGCTTGTTGACGAAGAACGCAACGAACTATACCTTCCAAAAACAGAACAAATTCCTTCACCAAGCGAATTTTTCAAGAAAGGCGATACGGTTCGCGGTGTTGTAGCTCGTGTTGAGTTGAAAAATGGCACGCCTATCGTAATCATTTCAAGAACGTCGCCATATTTCTTGGAACGTTTGTTTGAATTGGAAGTTCCTGAAATCTTCGACGGACTTATCACTATCAAGAAAGTTGTTCGTATTCCAGGTGAAAAAGCAAAAGTTGCCGTGGAATCTTACGACGAAAGAATTGACCCAGTTGGTGCATGTGTTGGTATGAAAGGTTCTCGTATCCATGGTATCGTTCGTGAGTTGCGTAACGAAAATATCGACGTAATCAACTATTCGTCAAATCCAAGATTGTATGTACAACGTGCGTTGAGCCCTGCAAAAATCACAAGCATCTCTATCGATGAGGCTAAAAAACGTGCAGAAGTATTTATGCCTTCCGACCAAGTTTCGTTGGCAATCGGAAAAGGTGGCGCAAACATCAAGTTGGCAATCCAATTGACCGGCTACGATATTGAAGTTTACCGTGATAATGTTCAAGAGGAGGAAGACGTTGATCTTGACGAATTTACTGACGAAATCGACGAATGGGTAATCGACGAATTCAAGAAAGTTGGATGCGATACGGCGAAGAGCGTGTTGCGTTTGGACAAGGCTGAATTGTTGCGTCGTACCGATTTGGAAGAAGAGACCATCGATGATGTTCTTAAAATCTTAAAAGAAGAATTTGAAGACTAATTTCATATAATCGCTCGGACAACAACAATAATAAAAGCAATTTATTTATGGCAAGATTAGGAAAAGTATCACAGGAATTTAACACGGGAATGGACAGAATTGTCGAATTCCTACAAAGTAAAGGTATACAAATCGATAATAATCCGTCTGCAAAAATCACAGATGAGCATTATAAATTGCTTCTTGGCGAATTTGGAGAAGATGCCGAAATTAAAAAAGACGCAGAATCTGTCGATATTCGTGAAGCTCGTCAAAACATGGAAACGGTCAGCTTGCCTGAACCAGAGCCAGTTGTAGAGCATAAAGAACCCGAAGAAATCAAGACGGAGGCTCCGAAACTTTCAGGTCCTGTCATCAAACACAAACTGAATCTTGATGAACTGAACAAACCGAAAAAGAAAGTTGCGAAGCCAGAACCTGTTGTTGAGGAAAAGGTTGAAGATGTTGTCCCAGAGCCAGAAGAAGTCGTAGAATCTGTTGTTGAAAAGCAAGAGGAATCAGTCCCCGAACAAGTTCAAGAGAAAGAAGAGGAAATTTTTGATACTGGTCGTCCAGTCGTTAAAAACAACATAAAAGTTCTTGACAAGATCGACTTGGATTCCCTGAATCAAAAGACTCGTCCCGACAAAAAGACGAAAAAAGAACGCGAACAAGAACGGAAAGAACGTCTTGCCGCTCAACAAAAAATACTCACACAACAAAAACAAACTGCTGCTCCTTCAAAAGATGCTCAGTCACGTAAAAGCGACGAGGAAGTCGAGTTTATTAAAACCGAAGTTCCTACGCTGAATGGTCCAAAAATCATAAAAGACGTTACTGTTTACGAAGACCAACCTCACGGAAAACGTAAGGAAAAACGTGCGAGAACAATGACGAAAGGCGGCAAAGTCAATTTGGAAGAAGAATTTTCGAAAAAAGACTCGCCTAAATTTGACAAAAACAGCAAAAACGGAAAAAACAAACACAATAAACACGGATTCTATCACGAGGAAATCAACGAGGAGGACATTGAACGGAACATCCGTGACGTGCGTACTCGTCTTGACAGCATGGGACGTAAGACAAACACGTCAAAACACAATCGTGAGAAGAAGGAGAAAATCCGTCAGGAAATGGAATTGGCGGAATTGGAACAACAGGAACAAGAAAAAATCTTGAAAGTTACCGACGTTGTTTCTGCCAACGACCTTTCTGCCATGATGAACATTCCTGCAATGGACATCATAAAAGCGTGTTTCGATATTGGTTTGATGGTTTCGTTGAACCAACGTCTGGAAGCCGACACGATTCAAATGATTGCCGAAAACTTCGGATTTGAGGTTCAATTTGTGAGTGCCGACGCTCAAGAAGCGATTGAAGAAGTGGAAGACAAACCAGAAGATTTGCTTCCTCGTCCGCCAATCGTTACGGTAATGGGACACGTTGACCATGGTAAAACCTCGTTGCTTGACTACATACGCAAATCGAATGTGATTGCGGGTGAAGCGGGAGGAATCACACAACATATTGGTGCTTACGGAGTTACATTGCCAAATGGTCGTCAAATCACGTTCCTCGATACCCCAGGTCACGAAGCATTTACCGCTATGCGTGCCCGTGGTGCCCAGGTTACCGATATCGCTATCATTGTGGTTGCAGCCGATGACCAAGTGATGCCTCAGACGGTTGAGGCAATCAACCACGCTGCTGCCGCTGGCGTTCCTATCGTATTTGCCATAAACAAGATTGATAAGCCAGGTGCAAATCCCGACAAAGTTCGTGAGCAACTCGCCAATATGAACTATTTGGTGGAAGAATGGGGTGGTAAATATCAATCACAGGAAATCGCCGCAAAATTCGGTAAGAATGTTGATTTGCTTATGGAAAAAGTGCTTCTTGAAGCCGACATGCTTGAACTGAAGGCAAATCCGAACAAACCTGCACAAGGTACCGTTATTGAAGCAAAACTTGACAAAGGTCGTGGTTACACTACCAATATCTTGATTAGTTCGGGAACATTGCACGTTGGCGATGTGATACTTGCCGGTATGCACGCTGGAAAAATCAAGGCTATGTTCAACGAACGTGAGCAAAGAATTACCGAAGCAGGACCTTCTACGCCAGTTATGGTTCTCGGTCTTGATGGTGCTCCACAAGCAGGCGACAAAATCCACGTGATGTCTTCGGAACGCGAGGCTCGTGACATCGCAAGCAAGCGTGAACGTTTGCAACGCGAACAAGAATTGCGTGCCATGAAGCCAGAAACGCTTGAGGATATTGCACGTAAGATTAAGATTGGAAACGTTCAGGAATTGAACTTGATTGTGAAAGGTGACGTTGGCGGTTCTATCGAGGCATTGTCCGACGCATTGTTGAAACTTTCTACCGAAGAAATCCAAATTGTCATCAAGCACAAAGCAGTCGGTCAGATTTCTGAATCCGATGTATTGTTGGCTTCGGCTTCAAAAGCAATTATCGTGGGGTTCCAAGTTCGTCCTTCTGCCGATGCTCGTCGTTTGGCTGAAAAATTGGGTATCGATATTCGCTTGTACTCAATCATTTACGATGCGATAAATGAAGTAAAAGATGCAATGAGCGGTATGCTTTCTCCTGAAATCAAGGAAGAAGTTACTGGTAGTTGTGAAGTCCGTCAGGTATTCAAGATCTCGAAAGTGGGAACGGTTGCCGGTTGCTACGTTACCGATGGTAAGATTATGCGTAACTCGAAAATCCGCCTCATCCGCGACGGTATCGTTATTTTCACAGGCGAACTTTCTTCATTGCGTAAGGTTAAGGACGATGTAAAAGAAATGACCAAGGGCTTTGAGTGTGGTTTGAGCATCAACAATTACAACGACATTCAAGAAGGCGACATTATTGAGGCATACGAAGAAAAAGAAGTTCAAAGAACAATATAAGTCTTTCTTTTTTTGGACAATAAAAAGGAGGGAAACATTATGGCGCAAAAAAATAGTGTTGTTCTTTTGTTAGGGGCAAATCTCGGCGACAAAGAAGCTATGTTTGCACAAGTTGCAAAACACATTGATGAAAATATCGGTGAAATCTTGTGTAAATCAGCGATTTACACAAGTAAACCTTGGGGATTTGAATCGAAAGATAATTTTATAAATCAAGTGTTAGTTGTTGATACCGATTTTTCCGCACACGATGTTCTTCTCCGTTGTCAAGCAATAGAAAACAAATGCGGCAGAACTCGCCACGAAAATGCTGGTTATGAGTCTCGCACGATTGATATTGATATTTTGTATTTCAACAATGACATTGTTGATACTGAAGATTTAATCGTTCCTCATCCGCTTTTACACAAACGAAGATTTACGATGGTTCCTTTATGTGAGGTGCTTCCCGACTACATTCACCCAATATTTCTTAAAAGCAATCTACTGTTATTGGAAGAATGTGAGGATAAAGAAGACGTGAAAAAAGCATAATCCAGGAACAATCTTAAACACTTTGAATCAATTTTTTCATCTTTGCAGTAAGAATATTCCAGGCATACTTTTTCTTTTCCTCTCGAATGTTTTGCTCCATTTCTGACGCTTTGTTTGAGGCAAAAAAACGCACAATAGCATTTGCCAATGCATGACTATTGGGTTCAACTACATAACCAACTTTTTCATCAGGAATTATTTCGGCCAAACCACCTACGTTTGTGACAATCATAGGTTTCTCAAAATGATAGCCCACCTGCGTCACACCAGACTGCGTTGCTGATTTATATGGCTGGACAATCAAGTCGGCGGCACAAAAATAATTATTTACCTCGTTGTCGGGAATATATTCTGAAAACCACGTAATATTTTGTAAACCAAGATGTTCAGCAAGTTTTTTATATTTTTCTTCATTACCGTAAAACTCCCCTGCCACAAGCAAATGAATGTTCGAGAACTTGATTCGCTCGTTTGCCATTGCGTGGAGTAGCAAGTCCAGACCCTTATATTCCCTGATGAAACCGAAAAACAAAATATAACGTTTGTCTGGGTTCAAGCCAAGATGCCCACATGCTTGTTCCTTGCTGATTAATGTTCCGTAGGTGTCGTAAATAGGGTGTGGCGACCACGATTTTGGCTTGGTTTTCCGTTCAAATTGCTCTATCTCACCAAAAACCGATCGCGACAACGTGAAAAAGCCGTCCATCGCATTCACAAAAAAAGGAGCAAACATTCTATCTAAGATTGAAGGTTCGTGCGCTATCATATTATGTATCAATCCAATACATTTTGCATTACACATCTTTTTGATTCTTCGAGCAATGGTGCCGAAACATGGAGCCATAAACGACATCCAATAGGCAAAAATCACCACGTCAGGTTTTTTTACTGCGATTTTTTTTGCTACCGAAAGCCAATTGAAAGGATTGACAGAATGTACAGAACGGCAGATTTTTAGGTCGGGAGCGGTGCCGTTGGAATACTGCGTTTTTCCAGGAAACAAAAAGTTCGGATATTGCAGGATGAACGTTTCAATGGAAATATCCTCATCTTCCTTTACAAACTCCAAAGAAAGCCGCTCGTTGAAAGCCGCTAAGCCGCCACGATAAGGGAATGCCGTTCCAACTAAAATAATTTTCATTAATGAAGAAATATTTTTCATTGGTAAAAATAATAAACAAAAGTTAGATAATAATGTTTTTAAGGTAAAAAGGAAACGGCTTTTTGTTTCGTGTGTCATACAAGCTGACGCAAATATGACAATACAATGTGTTTTTCTCCTTCCCTGACAAAAAACTGACGTTTTGGGGGCAAAAAATCTTTGTTTTTCGAAGGGAAATGGAGCTTTTTTGATAGGGTTTTTCAAAAAAAATCACGCTTTTTTATCAAACATCAATAAATAAATATAAACATTACCCTATAAAAGCCCTAAAATACTATCTAAATAGGTTATAGAGCGATTTTTGTTATTTGTTTATTTAATTTATTTCTGCATATTTGCATCGAAGAATTAACAAAAACAATAGATGAAGTTTAAGATATATGAAGGACACCAAAAATAACACCTCGATTGCAGAGGAGTTTAAATTATTTCAAGAAGAATTTGCCGCATGGAAAGAAACAGTTCAACGACACATTACAGCAACAAAATTAGCTAATGACAAATGGTTGTCGGTTGAAGACCTCATAGAATATTTACCAGACAATACAGCACGGGCAACGATATATGGTTGGGTTGCCCAAGAAAAAATACCATACCACAAATACGGGAAAAAGCTGACATTTTTAAAATCCGAAATAGACACATGGCTCTTTTACGGATTTGAGGACGAGAAAAAAGCAAAACGCTTGAAACGTCAAAAGATTATCAAATTTGCTAACACCTTGTGAAAAAAGAGTAATCTTTTCACACTTTATCCACATTGAAATACTTTATCGAGGCGGTAAAGTTAGCGGGCTTTTTCATGATAAAAACGCCTCACCAAGGTCCCTTTTCGGCGGGGGCTTTGGTT
This sequence comes from Bacteroidales bacterium, assembly GCA_017618935.1. Next base: position 11,679 of record JAFZTG010000225.1, read on the forward strand.
TTTTACGGCCTTTTCTTTGAAACTTGTATTTTTTTAGTACATTAGACCGATTTTTTTACATACGTAATGAAGATAATTATTGCAGGTGCAGGTGAAGTGGGACAACATTTGGCGAGAATCTTGGCCGATGACCGCCACGACGTGACTGTCATTGACGTTGACCCGCAGAACTTGAAACAACTTTCTCTTCACCTTGATATTTTGACAATTCAAGGTTCGGCACTGACTATTTCGGTATTAAACGAAGCCAATGTCGCTAATTGCGATTTATATATCGCAGTGACACATTTCCCTGAAATGAATGTGGCTTCGGCGGTGATTGCCAAGAAGTTGGGTGCTCCGCACACCATAGCTCGTGTTCGCGACCCGGAATTATTGCTGGAAAAAAATCAGAAATTGTTCCGTGAAATCGGTATTGATTCCATTATATAT
>JAFZTG010000226.1 GCA_017618935.1 Bacteroidales bacterium
GTTCAAAATATTGATTACGCAATTTTCTTGTATTCGCCATTAGATAAATTTCTTACCAAAAAAGGGACAGTTTTGTTTAGAGCAAGACAGAATGTAGTTTTAGAGACAGGTTTTTTCACGGCAGCACTTTCAAGACAAAAAGTTGCCTATATGCTAAAAGAAAATAAATCAAAACCAATAGATGAACCTTCTGATATTCAAGGTATCTTAAAAATAAAATACAAGAAAAAATCAAATGACTGGAAAATACAGTTATTAACAGAACTAAATTCTATTTTTCACCTAAATTTAAATAAAGCAATCGTTGGATTAACTTTTGCAAAAGAAATTACTATTCTGCAGAGCCAATTTGGGACTGGTTTATTTTCTAGGAATGACGTTCTCAAAGTTTTGAAGAAGTATTCTGTTTCTCGGGTAACTAATATGCTACGTGATTTAGAACAATCGAAAATTCTATCAAAACAGAAGGTTGGTAATAACAATCTATATCATTTTTGAATAAAATGCATAAATTAACGTTAGTTCAAAGATGTACAAAAGGGATTTCCGCAAGGGAGTCCCTTATTTTGTGCATGCAATAGCAGAATTCAGGAAAATCGTATATCTTTGCATTATAATCAAACATAAAAAGGTTAAATGCAAATGATTAAAATTGAAGATGTGCAGGACAAGGTCTTGCAACTTCGTAACGAGAACGTAATTATTGACAGTGATGTGGCTACGCTGTATGGCGTGCTAACAAAGGAAATTAATCAAGCAGTTAAAAACAATCCACAAAAATTCCCAGATGGCTATGTTTTTAGATTGACAAAAGATGAAAAATCCGAGGTGGTCAAAAATTTTGACCACCTTAACGGTTTGAAATACAGTAAGATAGAACCAATCGCCTTTACAGAGCGGGGTTTATACATGCTTGCCACCATACTCAAAGGCGAACGTGCGGTGCAAACAACATTGCTCATAATCGAAACTTTTGTGAAAATTCGTGAATTGTCGAGAACCATTGCCGCCTTGCCGCAAACGGAAGACAAATCCGCACAAAAATCCCTTATGCAGAAAGGTGGTGAAATCATTTCCGACATTCTTGGCAATGACCTCAATCCAACGGAATCGGAAACCGAACTAGAACTGAATTTTGCAATGTTGAAACTGAAACATAAGGTTGTTCGGAAAAAATAATACCTCTGCAAAATTGGTATTTTGTGAATGTCGAGGGGAAATGGTGAATGTTTCGGTGCAATAACGATGGTGAGGGTTCTGTAGAGACGGTGTGCACACCGTCTCTACTAACAACCATCACGGAAAATGAAGAAACACGGTACGTTTACATAATTCCGTGATAAAAAATCGTAGGGCTGTCACATTGTGGCAGCCTTTTTTGGTGCAATCAGGTAGTTGTAGCAGATTCCTCCCTTCGGTCGGAATGACGGGGCTGGTGGGAGGATATAAGGAAAGAAAGAGAAAATGGCTTATTTTTCAATGAGAATTTTTCTTTTTACGTTTTCTTTTAGCACGTTTTATTTTTTTTTGTATCTTGTCTCCACGTTGTTTGTATGATTAATTATTTGATACTCAATTAAATATACAATAGATAAATTAAAGTATAGTGTATATGTTACAAGAAGTACGGGCAAAATTTTTAGATTTGTTTTCGTCCTCTCCGCGTCTTTTTTGTTCTCCGGGAAGAATAAACATTATTGGCGAGCACACCGATTACAACGAAGGATTCGTGCTTCCTGCGGCAATTGACAAAGAACTGTATTTTGCTGTCGCTCCCAATTCGTGTGGAAAATTCCGTTTTTATGCATATAACTTACAGGAATACAAGGAATTCGATTCAATAGAACATTCTCAAAAACAGTTGTGGGAAAACTATCTTTTAGGTGTTGTTTCGCAAATGAGGAAAACAGGGAAAAGCGTTCCTTCCGTTGACGTAGTGTTTGGAGGCACAATACCTTGGGGTGCTGGATTATCGTCATCGGCTGCTTTGGAATGTGGCTTTGCATACGCATTGAACGAAATTTTCTCGTTAGGTTTTTCAAAACTTGAGTTGGTGAAATTATCCCAAATGGTTGAACACGAGTCAATTGGTGTAAATTGTGGTATCATGGACCAATTTGCCGTCATGTTTGGGAAAAAGAATCACGTCATTCAATTGGACTGTCGTTCTTTGGAATATGCCTACTTCCCTTGGAATGTTGAGGGATACACACTATTATTATGCAATAGTGGCGTGAAACATTCGCTTGCCTCATCGGAATACAACGTTCGTCGCCGCGAGTGTGAAGAAGGCGCTTCTGTTGTTTCAAAACACGAGGAAGCAATTCGTTCGCTACGAGACGTCAAATTGGAGCAACTTGAGAAATATGCTTCAGAAATGCATGGAAAAACCTATCAGCGCTGTCGTTACGTCCTTGAAGAAAACGAGCGTGTGCAACAAATGGGGAAAGCATTGTCGGACGGTGACGCAAAGCAAGTCAGGACATTATTGTTTTCGGCACACAATGGTATGAGCCGCGAATACGAGGCAAGTTGCGTGGAAATTGACGAAATGGTTGATATAGCCCGTTCGTGCAATGGAGTTGCGGGTTCCAGAATAACTGGCGGTGGCTTTGGTGGCTGCACGATTTCTCTTGTGGAACGCTCAGCCGTTGACAATTTCAAAAAACAAATCACTTCAAAATATTACGAAAAACACAATATACAACCGTCATTTATGGAAGTTGTGATAGGTGACGGGACACATGAATTGTAAAATTATGGAACACTTCGATATAGCAAACAACACGCATCGCCGTTTTAACCCGCTCATTGGAGAGTGGATGCTCGTTTCGCCTCATCGTGGCAAACGACCTTGGCTTGGGCAACAGGAAACACCGGCACAACAACAGTTGCCAGAATATGACGCACATTGTTATCTGTGTCCGGGAAACGAACGTGCAGGAGGAGTAAAAAATCCTCAATATCGCTCACCTTTCGTGTTCACCAACGACTTTAGCGCCATTACGCCAAACATTTCTGACGGAAACATCAATGACGGATTGTTTCAGGCAAAAAGCGAGAAAGGCATTTGCCGCGTCATCTGTTTCTCGCCTTATCACAACAAAACCATCCCACAATTGTCAACTGGCGAAGTGTTTCAGGTAGTGCAACTTTGGCAGAAAGAATGTGCCGAGTTGGGGGCGAAGGAGTTCATCAACCATATTCAGATTTTTGAAAACAAAGGTGCCGCAATGGGTTGCAGCAATCCTCACCCTCATTGTCAGATTTGGGCGCAACAATCTGTTCCTGAAATAGTTACCAAAGAAGACGAAAATCAAAAATCATATTTTGAAAAGAATGGCACAATTTTGTTGCAAGATTACGTAAACCAAGAATTAGAGAAAAAAGAACGCATCGTTTTTGAATCGAAACATTTTGTTGCACTTGTGCCGTTTTGGGCAACGTGGCCGTTTGAAGTTATGATTTTACCCAAAAACTCAAAACCGTCGATTTTGAATTTTAATGATGAAGAGTTACGTGATTTTGCAGAAATGTACCGCATTGTCACGTGCAAATACGACAATTTATTCCAAACGTCATTCCCTTATTCAGCGGGAATACATCAAGCTCCAACAGATGGAGAAAATCACGATTATTGGACGTTTCACATGCATTTTTATCCGCCGTTGTTTCGCTCGGCTACGGTGAAAAAATTCATGGTAGGTTACGAAATGCTTGCCGAACCCCAGCGTGACATTACCGCCGAACAAAGTGCCGAACGGCTACGTCAGTTGGGAATTGTACATTACACAATGGTATAAACAAAAATTAATGAATTTATGGAAACATTCGGAACACTTGATTATGTAATTGTAGCACTTTATGCAGTGATGATTATTGGTCTCGGCATTTTCTTTTCTCGTTCAAAAGGGAAAGAAAAAAGTGCAGAGGATTATTTCCTGGCAGGAAAATCCTTGCCTTGGTGGGCCATAGGCGCTTCGCTCATTGCGGCAAATATCTCGGCAGAGCAATACATTGGAATGTCGGGTTCAGGTTTTGCAGGCGGTTTGGCGATAGCTTCCTACGAATTTATGGCAGCACTGACCTTGGTGATTGTCGGGAAATTTTTTCTTCCCATTTTCATAAAACAAGGAATATACACTATTCCTGAATTTGTAGAGAAACGATTTTCTGCAAATCTGAAAACTATCTTAGCCGTCTTTTGGCTGGCACTATTTATTTTTGTCAATCTTACATCAATTTTGTTTCTTGGAGGAAAGGCCATCGATACCATTGTCGGTTCCGGTGACGGAAGTCTCATAATGCCCGCAATCATAATTCTGGCCTTGGTGGCAGTCGCCTACTCGTTATATGGCGGACTTTCGGCAGTGGCGTGGACCGATGTCATTCAGGTGATATTACTGGTTCTTGGCGGCATTATCACCACCATCTTTGCACTGAAAGCAGTAACGCCCGAATCATCTGTTGTGAGCGGCATAGAACACATTGCCGATGTTGCAAGCGACAAATTCGATTTGATTCTTTCACGTGACAATCCAGAATATTCAAACCTTCCGGGCATTTACGTGCTTATTGGCGGCTTATGGGTTGCAAACTTGTATTATTGGGGATTCAATCAGTACATTATACAACGTACATTGGCTGCGAAATCAATTTCAGAGGCACAACACGGAATTATTTTCGCTGCATTTCTCAAAATGTTGATACCATTTATTATTGTAATTCCTGGCATTATTGCGTGGGTTATGTACAGCGAAGGGTTTGCCAGTGCCGCCGACGCGTTTGAATTATCTGACGGTTCGTTGAACAACGACAAGGCGTTCCCTTGGCTTATAAGCACCTTGCTTCCTTCGGGACTGAAAGGTCTTGTGCTCGCCGCACTTGCTGCAGCAATAATTTCTTCTCTTGCCTCAATGTTGAATTCCATTTCAACAATTTTCACAATGGATATTTACAAACCTTACGTCAATCCTAATGCTGATTCAAAACGTTATGTGAACGTAGGGCGAATCACAGCCCTCGTCTCGCTTGTTGTTGCGGTAGCTCTCTCGCCACTGTTAAGCAGTATGGATCAAATGTTCCAATATATTCAAGAATATACGGGATTGGTAAGTCCCGGCATTTTAGCGGTGTTCATTCTTGGCTTGTTTTGGAAAAAAGCCACAAACAAAGGGGCTATCTGGGGAATTATTCTTTCTATACCTATTGCATTGGCATTCAAGATTTTACCATTTGAAATGCCATTTATGGACCAAATGTTCTATACATTTATCATTACAATGGTAATTATAATGATGATTAGTCTGACTTCGTGCGAAACCGAAGACGACGAGCGTTGCATCCCATTGACGGCCGATTTGTTCAAGACCGACAAGGTGTTCAACGTTTGTGCATACACAATTTGTATTCTATTGGTTGTTATCTATTCCATTTTCTTTTAACTTTTAATTCTTCATTTCAATGGATTCAGAATTATATGGATATTTACCTGACGGCAAGGAAGTGTCACGTTTTACAATAACAAACAAAAACGGTGTTTCGTTGTCGGCCATAAACTATGGCGGAATCATTACTTCCATAATGACACCCGATAAAGAGGGTAAATTTGGCAACATTCTCTTTTCTTACGACACATTGGAACAATATCTTGCCGATACAAGCTACGTTGGAGCCGTCATAGGGCGCTGTGCAAATAGAATAGCAGGAGCAAGTTTCATTCTTGATGGAAAGCAATTCAATCTTACGAAAAATGAGGGCGAAAATTCGCTGCACGGAGGGAAAAAAGGTTTTAATACCAAATGGTGGCATATTCAGGAAAAACGTGTCCGCGAAGGGAATGCTCTCCGCCTCACCGCATCAAGCCTTGACGGAGAAGAAGGCTATCCGGGGAAATTGAATATGGAGATTTTGTATATTCTGACCGAGAACGATGAACTTGTTATTCGCTATAATGCCGTCAGCAATAAAAAAACTGTTGTAAATCTTACAAGCCACATGTATTTCAACCTCTCGGTAGGAAGCGACGCAACCATCGAAAATCATATTCTGCAAGTAAAAACGAATTATTTCTTACGTATCAATGAGCAAAAAATTCCTACTGGCGATTTTTTGTCTGTTGAGGGCACCCCGCTTGATTTTCGTCAACCCAAGCATATATGCGAAGGATTAGATTGTTCTTATGAGCAAATTGCTCTTACACAAGGAATTGACCATTGTTATGTGGTACCTACGTCAAAAGATTTTGTGGTGCATTATGAAGACGAGAAAACTGGTAGAATACTTGAAATCACTACTCGAGAACCAGGTATTCAAGTGTATTCAGGAAATTTTCTTTCAAAACAGAAGTACGGCGGCATAGCGTTTGAACCGCAACATTTTCCCGACACCGTACATCATAAAAACTTTCCAACAGTTGAATTACGTTCTGGTCAAACGTATTACTCGGAAACAGTATATTCCTTCAAAGTACAAGAAGAATAACTGAACTCAGACAAAAATGAAATAAAATCTTGCTTATGCGAGTAATATTTCAAAATATGTCGTACATTTGCCATCGTCAAGTGGAAAGATTTGAGTTGATTGCAACCACACAAAAAAATGCTAAAACAGCAAGTGCTGCATTTTACCATTCTTTCTCATTGTTTTATTATTAAAAATTTAAACTATGGGATATTTATTCACATCAGAATCAGTTTCAGAAGGTCATCCTGACAAGGTTGCCGATCAGATTTCGGACGCTGTACTCGATGCCTATTTAAGTCAAGATCCAACTTCAAAAGTTGCGTGCGAAACGCTGGTAACCACGGGTTTGACGGTGTTAGCTGGCGAAATCAAGAGCAAAGGCGTGGTTGACGTACAAGAAGTTGCTCGCAAAGTCATCAATCAGATTGGGTACAACAAGTCGGAATATCAGTTTGACGGTAATTCGTGCGGAATCCTTTCTGCGCTTCACGCTCAGTCGGCCGACATAAATCAGGGTGTGGAACGTGCCAACCCCGAAGATCAAGGTGCTGGCGACCAAGGAATGATGTTCGGTTACGCAATCGACGAAACCGAGAATTATATGCCGTTGACATTGGACATCGCTCACCGTTTGTTGGAAAAACTTGCCGAAGTGCGCAAGGCAGGACGCGTGATGAAATATCTTCGTCCAGACTCTAAATCGCAAGTTACAATTGAATATGATTCAAAAACGAATCAGGCACAACGAATCGACACTATCGTGATTTCTACGCAACACGACGATTTTGGCATTTCCGACGAAGAGACACAGACAAAAATTGCCGAAGACCTACGCAAATATGTCATCAAACCTGTTCGTTTGAGTTATCCGAAACGTTTGCACAAACTTTTTGACCAGGATTTCAAACTGATGGTGAATCCTACGGGTAAGTTCGTCATTGGCGGTCCTCATGGTGACACTGGTTTGACAGGTCGCAAAATCATAGTTGACACTTACGGAGGTCGTGGAGCCCACGGTGGTGGTGCATTCTCGGGAAAAGATTCGTCGAAAGTTGACCGTAGTGCGGCATACGCAGCCCGTCACATTGCCAAAAATCTTGTTGCTGCCGGCATTGCACGTGAATGTTTGGTACAAGTTTCCTACGCTATTGGTGTGGCAAAACCTGTGAACGTTTATGTGAACACTTACGGCACCTGTCGCGTGAAAAAAGCCGACGGCAAGAAATATACCGATGAAGAAATAGCAAACGTAGTGGCAAAACTCTTCGACTTACGACCAATTGCCATTGTAAAACGTTTTGGGTTGACGAATCCAATCTTCCAACCAACAGCATCGTATGGTCATTTTGGTAGAAAACCAGAAATGAAAGAAGTTGCCATCAATGGCAAGACGAAAAAGGTTCAATTCTTTGGTTGGGAATTGCTTGATTACGTTGAAAAAATCAAGAAAGAGTTTGGCTTGAAATAATTGAAAATGCGTTGATAAAAAAAGAAAGGGCTGTCAAATCACTATTGACAGCCCTTACTTTTTTAATTATTTTTTTGATAGTTCCTTTTTAATCCAGCGAAATAACGCCTCCATTCGGGCATCAAGAGATTTTGGCAACAAGTCCTCGATGAAGGAAATTTCCCTATAACGGGCATCTATTTTTATCTCCACGTGAATGGCGTCCTGCACTTTATTTGCACGTAGCTGAATGTATAAGTCATTGGCTTGTACACCCGTTATGCCCCAAATTGAGATAGGTTCTATGAGTATCAAATTCGCGATAACCTCGTTGTCATTTCCGGTGTAGTTAATTTTGAACACGCAGTCTCCCAAGGAATTGTCTTCTAGAAGACAATAGTAATCCGCAGATTGTTTTATGGAAATTGCGTTATCGGCAATGAATTTCTTGTCTTTCGAATTATTGATGAAACCAGCTTCTGTGTAAAGCGTTTCCCATCGTTCACGAGTGTTTGAATAATATTGAATTCCTTTCAATGTAGAAATCGAAGCAAAAACTTTCGATACGTCAGTTATTTTTCCCTCGTAAGGAATGTCATAGACTTTTTTCTTTGAAAAATTTGGATTCGATACTTGTCCGGTTGCCGTTACAAATCCAAGTATGAAAACTAAAAATGGAATTATTGTTAGTCTTTGCATCGAAATCCATCTTGCATTTGAAGTGGTTTTACTCTGACTAACGTATTGACTCAATATTTTTTTTGTCATGTTTCTTTTTTTGGTAAAAATAAAAAAAATAATAATTGTATAATGATGATTATTAGTGTTTTATAAAAAAATAGTGATATTTTTTTTCGCTGTGCATTGATTTCGCTCACGTGCCGATATATTTTTGCGCGAACCAAAAAAACTAACGATATGAAACAAGAAAAATTTAATGCATTGGCAAGTTTCACCTACTTGTCGAAAAGTTTGGAGGACACCGACATTCAAATTCTTCACTGTCTGGATGACAGATTTGTTGAGGTTAAGAGAGAGTCGGATGACGAATTCAGGAGAAGAAATGCAAAATTGTCTGACGAGGATAAAAAAGCGATTATTCAGGAATTGAAGCGTTTTGCGAATTATTTACAGTTAGATGAAATTCAAACGTGTGTGTTTATTGCGTTTTACACGTTTCAGATTGATGAACGCGACAGGTACGACAAGGATATTTTGCCAAGTTTTTTCTCTGCTTCAACTTTGGATCTTTTGCCTCTGAAGGGTGTTGCCGATCAGTTAATGACAAAAGGATATCTCAGAAAAAACACCTTGTGTAGCTATGGCCGTCGTCGTATGCAAATCTCAATCGACACGGGTGTGGAGGATTCCATTATCAACAATAAGGAGTTTTATATGTCGGAGGAAAAGAAAATCGACCGATATAAATTCTGTCTATTCGTGGATGCCGAGGTTGAAAATCGTGGCGACGGAGAAATTCCGACCGAAGTGTTGTTTGACCGTGTTGAGGCGCTGGAAGAAAAAAACAAAGATTTGACTTTTGTGAAAAATGTGAAGGGGAAAATCAAATCAGTAGAGAAGAGAACGCTATTTTACATAGTATGTAAGGATTACTTACATAGTGAAAAAACGGTTATAGACAAACTCTTGTCGGCTATTTATTTCTCGGCTTCGACTCGATTTAGAGTTGCATCGTCAATTTTGAACGATACGCACGAACTTATCCAAAAAGATTTGGTGGAAAAACGTCCGGCAGAGTTCTTCAATCGTGCCACAATGGCGTTGACGCGTAAAGGACAGGAATTGTTCTTGGAAGAGGATTTTCAACTGGTTCAGCAAAAAGAGAAAGATGACAAGCGTTTGGTTGCTCCCGAAAAAATCAACGCAAAACAGTTGTTCTTCGGCAAAGAGTTGGACGAAGAGATCCATTTCTTGCAGAAATCGTTGGAGGACAAGCAATTCAAGGAACTGCAAAAACGATTGCAGAAGAAAGGCATGTCGAGTGGCGTGACAGCCATTTTCTACGGATTGCCGGGTACGGGAAAGACCGAGTCGGTAATGCAGATTGCCAAGGCGACGGGACGAAAGGTCATGCACGTTGACATTAGTGCCACAAAAACGTGCTGGTACGGTGAAAGCGAGAAGTTGGTGAAAAGAATTTTTACGGATTATGCCGAAAAATGCAAAAACGAGAAGTTGAAACCCATCCTATTGTTCAACGAGGCCGACGCCGTGTTTGGGAAACGTCACAAAGACGTGTCTCACAGTACGGAACAAACCGACAATACGATTCAGAATATATTGTTGGAGGAGATGGAAAAACTTGACGGCATTATGATTGCCACCACGAACTTGGCAGGCAATCTTGACGAGGCATTTGAACGGAGATTCTTGTTCAAGGTCAAGTTCGACAAACCGACAATTGAGGCAAAACGTAGCATTTGGAAAGATAAAATGCCGGCGTTGAGTGACGAGGCTTGTGAGAAACTTGCGTTGCAGTTCGATTTCTCTGGTGGCGAAATCGACAACATTGTCCGTAAGTTCACAATGCAGGAAGTGTTGAAAGATGCCGTCGCCGACTACGATTCCATTGTGAAATTGTGTGGCTCGGAAAAACTCAGCGGAAAAGAACGTAAAAAGGTTGGATTCTAAAGGTAGAGACGCGATTAGCCGCGTCTCTACACGAATCACAGATTTTGTAGAATGGTAGGGGTGCAAAATTTTGCATCTCTACTTTTTTTTGCCACGTTATTTTATATCTTTGGAAAAATAAATGTAGAATCAGTTTAATTCTTAATTCTTATGTCTTCCGTACAAATTCAGCGATTGCAGTGGTTGATTGAAGTGATTTCGGATTTTGGGCCGATTACGTTAAAAGAAATTCAAGACAAATGGGACTATTGTTCACTCAATTATGACAACAAACCCTATCCTCGGCGAACTTTTTACGACCATTTAGGTGCAATTTATGATTCGTACGGCATCAGCATAAAATGTAATAATGATTACGAATATTACATTGACAAAGGGGAAAGTACCCCCACGACGGATTGGATGGTGGATAGTTTTTCCATCAACAATACGTTGCAGGAGGCAAAGGCGTTGAAAAACAGAATCGTGCTGGAGGATGTTCCTTCGGGTAGAAAGTGGCTGACGCTGATTTTACGGGCGATGATGAACAATAATTGTTTGGAAGTCACGCACCAGTCGTTCAAGAAGGACAATGCCACCACGAGGATTATGCAGCCATATTTTATCCAGTCGCACAATCGCCGTTGGTATTTGTATGCGTTTGACGAAAAAGACAAGAAAATGTACACGTTGGCGTTGGACAGAATGAGTAACGTGGAAATGCTGAGCAAGACGTTCAAGTTGCCCAAGGATTACGAACCGAAAGCACACCTTGCAAAAGGGTATGGTGCCTCGATTTATGAGGAGGTGAAGCAGGAACGGATTCAAGTGAAAACTACGGCCTATGCGGCAAATTTTATGCGAACGCTACCACTCCACGATTCACAACGGGAAATAGAAAAAAACGACGAATATTCAATTTTCGAGTTCTATTTGCCGCCGGTAAACGAGTTCTTGTATGACATTCTGCATCGTGGCGAATCGGTGGAAATCCTTTCGCCGGCGTCGTTACGAAAGAAACTCGCAGGAAAAGTGAGCGAATTGGCAAACGTGTATGCGAAGAAAAAATAGTAGTTGTGTTAAACAACTGACCTTTCTATTTCCACATTACTTCGCCCTTCGCCTTTTTTCACAACCTGAATCTTTACGGGAATACGTTCAGCAAGTTCTTCCCTGTGGGAAATAATTCCTACACGTCGTTTTGATTGTCCTGCAATTTCTTGCAGTTTTTCCAAGGTTGACATTACCGAATCGAGATTTTTCTCATCGAGTGTGCCAAATCCCTCATCTATGAAAAGAATATTCACGTTCATGTCGGGACGATTAAGCGAAGATAATGCCAACGAAAGTGCCAACGAAATCATAAATCGTTCACCACCAGAAAGGACGGTTACGCTACGAATGTTGTCTTTGTTGTAACGGTCAAGCACAAGAATGGAAAGTTGCTCGTTTTCTTCGCTGCACGTAAGCTTATATCGGTCAGTGATTTTTTCAAGATAGATATTTGCATTGTTGAGCAATGGACGAAGAATGTATGTTTGAACCAACGTGCGAAAACGATCGCCGCCAAAAATCTTATTCAACTTATCCCATTTGTTAAAGATTTCGGTCTTTTGGTTCAGTAATTCCTTTGCTTTCTCCAAACCGTCTTGATTTTTTTGATTTTCATTCAATTGTGTCGTAATGCTACTTATTTGGGAAATACAATCTTCTTGTTGTTTCTTTATCTCAGCAAGATTGTTTTGTAATTCTTCTTTGTTTTGAATATCTGCTTCTGTCGTTACCTGTAACTTCTCCAACGTTTCTTTTATAATCTTTTCTGCTTCGGCAATCTTTGCATTACTTGTTTGTAGATTGGTATCCGTAACTGAAATGAATGTGCGAGCAGAAGATATTTCTTCTTTATGATTGATGATATTCCAGAGATATGTTTCATCTTTCTTATTCTGAGTATAATAATTCGACAAAACGATATTTGCATCGTGAATTTCCTTTTCGGAATCCTTAATTTGAGAATCCAATTGTTTTTGCTCCGAAAACAACGTATTCCAGTCTTTCCTAACGTCAGAACTATTGTATTGCGTTGGCATTACGGTCGTATCCCAATCACTGTGGGTTCTAAGAATCTCCGATTTCGTGTCATTAATCTGAGTAAGAATATCATTACTCTTTGCTAATTCACCTTGGGCTTTTTGAAGGTTATCTTTGTAAGAAATATATTCCTTTGCATCGTTTGTGAGCTGTGGCCGCACGTCTTTGCTTTCCCACGTAGGATAATATTTACTAAGTTTGGGTTGCAAATCGTTTTTGAGTGTGTCTTTTTCTTGATGGAGTTCTTGAATGTTTTTATTGAGATTTGCTATTTCGAAAGCGTTATTTTCTAATGCTTTTTCCGCCTTTTGTTTTTCCTTATCTGCTGAAGATTGTATTTCTTCTAAAGTTTTTTTCTTGTTTGTCTGGTTATTTATTTCCTGTTGTAGTTGTTCCGCTTTTTCTTGCGCTTTTTCTAACTTACCTATTGTTTCTTTAATAACATTTGTCTTTTCTATTATTTGTATTTGCAATTTGGTAATGTCCAATTCCAACTCCTTTGCTTCGTTTTCTATATTTTTTTGAGCGGAAGATAATTCCTGTTGGTCTTTATCTCTTTTTTTCTTGTTCTCTAAAAGACTGCCATTGAGCGTGTTATAATTGATTTGTGCAATTTCTTTTTCTTGCGTTGCTGTTTCAAGGAGCGATTTCGCATTTTGTTCCTCTTCCTGTAAAGGCGAAATAATTTTTGAGAACTCTTCGTCATTACCAAGATTCTCAATGTGTTGTCCACAAAGTGGACAGTTTTTTGCGTGTTCTTCGTGCATACGTTTGCGAAGTTCCTTTAAGGTGTCCTGCACGCTCATTTCCATTGTGCTGAGCAATTTGCTCGCTTTTTCATAGTCTTCTTTTGCTTTTGTATATGCAGCATCTTTTTCTTCTCTGATTTTATTCAACGATTTGAGCTGTTCCTCATCATGTTGTATCGTTGTATTCAGATTAGAAAAATTTGTGCGTAACTTTTCAAGATTCTCATATTCTTTTTTTAGTGTTTCCAAAGCACTTATTTTTCCATTATAGACACGAATATCTTCGTTTAATTTCAAGGGATTCAGCTCATTACGTTGCTGTGTCAAGTTATCGATTTCTTTTTGTTTCTCTTCAACGTCTTTTTTTGCCTTTGAAAACGTTTTCTCCTTTTCGTTACAGTCATTTTTAAGTGAATCGGTTTTTCCTTTTGTTTCGGTCAGGAGAGAGGAATTATTCGTAATCTTTTGATTTGTAGCAATATATTGTTCTATTTTAACAACAATTGCATCCGCTGACGAATATAACGTATCTCTGTCGTTCCGTTCGTTAATCCAATTTTCAAGTTGCTTTATTTCCTCTTCTTTTGTTGAAATCTCTTTTATACGGTATTCTATGTCGGCAGAAAGTGTATGGAATTTGCTTTTTACGTTTTGCAAACTTTTTTCCGCTTTTGTTTTTTTATCTTCTTCTGCTTTTTTGTTCGTAAGACAGTTCCGCTCCGTGTCAGTATTCTCCCAGTCTGATATCAGAGTTTTTTTCTTTTTGTATTCGTCCCCCTCGATAATAGCCTCAATGGTTTTCTTTTCGGTTAATCCATTGTTGTACACCGTTTTTTGCGTGACAAAGGTTTCTACTAATTTCAATGTGGAATCAGTCTGTCTTTGTTTTTCATCAAGCTCGTCTTTTTCTTTGTTCTTTGTTTGGAGTTCAGTGTTTAAATTATCGATTTTTTCCTGGGGTAGAATATGGGTGAGTTCTGTTTTATATTGGGTTTCGGCGTTTTTTTTCTCGCTGCTTGCGTTGCTGAAAATATTTTTTATTGCTTCTCCATATTTGCTGAATCGTTCTGTGTTGGTCAATTGTTCCAAGATGGCTTCGCGTTCTTTTTTATCGCCCGTGAGGAATGAGGCAAACTGACCTTGTGCCAGCATTGCCATTCGACCAAATTGATCGAAGTTAAGACCCACGGCGGCAAGTATCTGCCGACCCGTGTTTGCTTCCACTTTCTCCCAATCTTTTTTTTCTTCTTTATATTCCCAAACGGGTGTACGATATTTAAGCGGACGTTTCCCGCTTTCGTCGGTTTTCCCTTTCATTATTCCAAGTGTCAACTTAGCGTGGTATTCTTTACCATCGTTTCCTTCAAAAATAAGCTCGCTATAGCACTCGTCATTTTCGGAAATGCCAAGTCTTGTATATTGTTCAATGCTATTTACTTTGATGGATACTCCATTTTGGTTGGTAAAATTGTTTTTTTGCGTGTTGACGACGCCTTCGGTACGTGGCGTTTTTTTGTACAGCGCCATTGATATGCCGTCAAGAATCACCGATTTTCCAGCTCCCGTATCTCCCGAAATAAGGAATATGCTTGCAGGATCACCTGTTACGGCATCGGTCAAATCTTTCTCAAAATTAATATCCGCCTTTTCAATAGAGGCAATGTTGCGAAGATGTAATTCTTTTATTCTCATTGTGTTATTGTTGTTTCGTTAGCGTTCGTTTTTTTTGATGTTTTTGAAGCAATTTTTATTTTTTCTTCCTCGTCCAACCGTTTTATTTCTTTCTCAACTTCGTTGAATGCCTCGCGTATTTCCTCAATAGTGAGTGTAGGATATTGTTCTATCGTTTTTTCAATAAAATCAAGCGGATTGGTCATTTGCTGAATATCGGCAATTTCAAATTTAATATCTTTTTGTTCTGAATCAGTATTCGTCGTTTGTCCTGTCCATAGAATTTTAGGATTGTAACGGACTTCATCATTGGTTAATGCCAAACAATCATAAACCATCTGATTGAAATTCGATGGAATATCTGTCTTATTGTCAATACGTAAGCGGATATATCCCGATTTATAGTCTTGACAAAATTGTCCGATTGCATTAATGGCTTCATCGGAAGAAGTAAATGATGAGCCGTCTTCTGGAAGTATGTAGAAATGGCGCAATTCATCAATCCGCAGTTGCTCTATTTTGACTGTTCCGCCATGTTTGTCAATTTCGACTAAACTCACGGTATGAGGATAGTCCTCGTCGCAACTTACGTGGAGCGCACTGCCAGAATAACGAACGACAGGGGCTGGATAGGAGACAGACGGTTTAAACGTATCGCCTTGGTGACCAATTGTTTGTGGCTTGTGTATATGTCCAAGGGCAAGATAGTCGAACCCTTCGCCGAATGATTTTGAGTCTTGGGTTTTTATCTTTCCAATTTCAAAATCGTGCCCTGTGGCATCTAATCCGGCAACAGCGGTGTGCCCCATCATAACTACAGGCTTTCCGTCGGTATTTTCTACATTGATTTTATTTAGTATTTCCTGTAAAACTTGTGGTCTTTCTCCCGTCATAAACGGAATCGCAACCACGTAACCGCTCTTGAGACGCACAATGTAGTTGTCCGCCCAATTTCCTCCGCTTTCCGCCGTAGGACCAATTCCTATGAGTGTGGTGTTTGCAAGATTCCACACGTCGTGGTCGGCTTGCAAACGGGATGCCGAGTCGTGGTTGCCGGCAGTTATCACCATTGCCATATCGGGACATTCTTTATGTAAATCGACAAAAAATTCGGTAAACGTCTTTTTTATCGAAGCAGACGGTTGTTGTATGTCAAAAATGTCACCACTGATAAGGAGTGCGTCAGGTTTTTTCTCTTTGCACCATTTTTTTAGTTGTTTGAAGAAATGATGATGTTCGTCGCAACGATCATAGTTCTGGTAGATGACCTGTCCAAGGTGTAAGTCTGCAGTGTGTAATATTTTCATAAATGAATTGTATTTCTTGTTTATTAGGGTAAATATACATTTTTTCTACAAACGGATGAGTGTGATGTCAAATAAATAGATAACTATTATACGCGCATGGAGTCTTTGCATTGTCAATGTAGGGAAAAAAGGTAAGAAAACCTTACGAAATTTGCGAGGCAGATTTCCCTTTTTTGTAAATAATTTCTACTTTTGCACGCAAAGGAATAAAGTATGGCAGAACAATCTCTACTCGAAAAATTAGATGGATTACAGTTCAAGTTCGAAGAAATTTCAACGATGATTACCGACCCGGCTGTGATTGCCGATATGAAACGGTTTGTGAAGTTGAACAAGGAATATCACGAACTGGAATTGCTTATGAACGCGCGCAAAGAGTACAAAAATCTTTTGTCTAACTATGCTGAGGCAAAACAAATCCTTGAAACGGAAAACGATGAGGAAATGCGCGAAATGGCAAAGTTGGAGATTGACGAGGCCGAACCTAAAATTGCAAAAATGGAAGATGAAATCCGTCTTCTGCTTATTCCTGCCGACCCTGAAGACGGGAAAAACGCCATTGTTGAAATTCGTGGCGGAACAGGTGGCGATGAAGCTGCAATCTTTGCGGGAGATTTGTTCCGTATGTACACAAAATATTGTGAATCAAAAGGGTGGAAAGTTCAGGTTACAAGTTTTAACGAGGGAACGTCGGGTGGTTACAAGGAGATTGTGTTTGAAGTCACGGGCGAAAACGTGTATGGCACGATGAAATACGAGTCGGGTGTGCATCGCGTACAGCGTGTGCCGGCAACCGAAACGCAAGGGCGTGTGCATACGTCGGCTGCTACGGTGGCTGTGTTGCCCGAAGCCGAGGAATTTGATATTGAACTGAAGGAATCCGATATCCGTACCGATATTTTCTGTGCGTCGGGACACGGAGGACAAAGTGTCAACACGACGTATTCTGCAATTCGTCTGGTGCATATTCCAACGGGAATTACCGTACAGTGCCAAGATGAAAAATCGCAGTTGAAGAACAAGGCAAAGGCTTTGGTTGAATTGCGTACTCGTATTTACAATATGGAGTATCAAAAATATCTTGACAACATTGCCTCAAAACGTAAGACCATGGTTTCCACGGGTGACCGTTCTGCAAAGATTAGAACGTACAATTATCCGCAAGGGCGTGTCACCGACCATCGTATCAATCTTACGTTGTATAATCTAAATGCAATTATGGCAGGCGATATTCAGGAAATCATAGACGGTCTGATTGTTGCCGAAAATGCAGAACGACTGAAAGCTGGGGAGATTTAGGAAATTAAGAGTTTAGAATTAAAAATTAAGAGGTGTTTTTAGTCTTAATTTTCGTTCTTAATGAAAATTTCTTACTTTAGCTCGCATGACGGAATACGAAAAAATATTGCAACAATACTGGGGGTATCCAACGTTTCGTGCTTTACAGCAGGAAATTATTGAAAGTGTCTGTCAAGGTCGTGACACGTTGGGCTTGATGCCTACAGGCGGAGGAAAATCTATCACGTTTCAGGTTGCCGCTCTTTCAAAACCAGGAATTTGCATTGTTGTCACTCCTCTCATCGCTTTGATGAAGGATCAGGTGGATAACTTGAAACGACGGGGCATACGGGCTGTTGCCATTTATTCGGGAATGTCGAGAGATGAAATTGAACTTGCGTTTAATAATTGTATTTTAGGAGATTACAAGTTTTTATACATCTCGCCGGAACGGCTCAAGACACAGTTGTTTCTTGATTTTGTCACAAAAATGAAGGTCAACCTGTTAGCAATCGACGAATCGCATTGCATTTCACAGTGGGGCTACGATTTCAGACCGTCATATCTTGAGATTGCAAATATTCGTGACCTTTTGCCCAAAGTGCCTATCTTGGCTCTTACGGCAACGGCTACACCCGATGTGGTTGATGATATTCAGGAGAAACTCAAATTCAAGGAAAAGAACGTCTTTTCAAAAAGTTTCGAACGAAAGAATCTCACGTATAATGTGTTTGAGAAAAACGACAAGATAGGCGCATTATTACAAATTTGCAGTAAGAGCAAGGGCACGGGTATCGTGTACGTGGGAACACGGAAGGAAACGGTTGAGGTGGCTTACACGTTGCAGCAAAACGGATTTGTCGCAGATTTCTATCATGGCGGTCTTGATGCAAAAACACGTACAAAGAAGCAGGAAACGTGGATGCGCACGCCTAATGAGATTATGGTGTCAACCAATGCGTTTGGTATGGGGATTGACAAACCAGACGTTCGTTTTGTCGTTCATTTGAATATTCCTGAATCGCTCGAGGCATATTTTCAAGAGGCGGGGAGAGCTGGACGTGATGAGAATGAATCACAGGCGTATTTGTTTTATAATGAGCAAGATATACAGAAAATCAAATTGAATTTTGAACGAAAATATCCTCCGTTTGACTATATCCGTCAGGTATATGACTCGTTGGCGAATTATTGTTCCATTGGCGTAGGTGAAGGCGAGGGTGTCAGTGCCGACTACGATTTGATGGATTTTTGTAAAAAGTTCAAATTGAGTCCGTTAGAAACTATGAATAGCATAAAAATTCTGGAGGAGGAAGGGCTCATTCTTACATCGGATCCTGAAGAAACGCAGTCGAAAGTGCAGATATTGGTAAATCGTACGGAATTGTATCGTTATCAAGTGAGTAACAGTAATTTAGATAGCTTTGTGAAATTCTTGTTACGAAACTACACGGGGCTGTTCAATGAGTTGACCTACGTGAACGAGGTTGAAATGGCTCGTAAGGCGAATTGTGCCCCCGAAGTAATTAGCAATTATTTGTCGTATTTGCAAAAAATGGATTTGATTCTCTATCATCCTGCAAAGCAGACGCCAGTAGTCGTTTTTCTACAGGATAGGAAAGAGAAGGATTCGTTGAGGTTGAATGAAAAACGGATTTTGGAACGAAAAGCGCGGCAGCAAGTGCGTTTGGAGGCGATGATTAAATATGTCACCAACAAGAATCATTGTCGTAGCGTGTTGCTTCTGGAGTATTTCGGCGAGAAGGCGGTTGCCCGTTGTGGCAATTGTGACGCGTGCTTGTCGCGTAATGAGATTGATGTGAACGCTCTTACGTTTGACTACATTGTGGACGATTTGAAAAAAATGTTGCGTGCCGAAGCCTTGAGCATTACCGATGTAATCGCAAAATTGCCCCAGCATAGCGAACGCGAAGTTCGTGAAGTCATAAAATATCTGTTGGACAAGGAAAAAATCGTGTATGCGAGCGGAGCCCGTCTGCAATGGAATAGTTAGTCTGTTTTTATGACACTCTCACGTGTGAAGAACCGACTTTGGGCTGTAAGTCCTATGCGGACACATTGCATTATCCTGTTGAAATATATGTTGTAGTAATCTTCGCCACAATAGTATTGAACGAATAAGCACACATCTTGCAGGAAACTTGGTCGGAACGAAATCGTGTAGTCAATGATACCTCGTTTCCAGTCTATATTGTCGCGATGTTTCATGTTACCACAGATGACGCCGAATTTGAACGTGTTCGCAATGATGGTTTCTTTATTGTCGAAATGCTTGAAGTTCAGTTTGCTCAGCGTTTTTGCAATATTCCATTCAAATTTCACATCGAGATTGAATCTCCACCTACCATAGATGCCGTTCAGCATACTGTCTTGCTGATAGCAAAATTGTGAGTAGAGTTTTGCGTAGTATTGACGGCTACTATGTGCTCTCGACAAAAACACGCCTGCTTCAACCCAGTTGGTCGAGAAACTACCGTTGCGAGTGTTTATGACAGTGTTGGTCGAGTCGGTGTAGAAATAGCCGTCTTGCCCGTTAGAGTGGTGGAACAGCGAGATATACTGGAACCAGTCCCGATATTCACGTGTATGTTTGGAAGATTGGTGAACCAAGGTGATTCTGGGTTTGTACGACGGCGTTTTCACTGGATACGAATAGTCGTTGTACATGCGGAGAATGATTTGTGGCGACAGTATGAACGCCCATTTTTCAATGGCATTGATTCCGATTCTATAATAGGGGATAATGTTTGCCTCGAACAGCAAGGGCTCCATATTGCCCAATCCTTGCGTAATGGTGATGTATCCTGGGTCGTAGAAAAGATTGATGGTCTCGTCCCATGTGATGTCGTCCCAGTCAACGGCAACTTTCTCCCAGTCAAAACGAGAAGAATCCCTGAACAGAAATTTCTGCTTAATCGTGTCGTTTTGAGCAGTTACACCCAAAGCGAGGAATAATAGAAACAGTGACAAGATTCTCTTCATTTGTACAATTTTGAATGTAAAAGTAAGCAATCAAAATATTAAATCGTACAAAAAAATATTAAGAAATCACCGAACTACAAATGTAGTTTGGTATAATTCCCGTTGACGCGATTTCTAATTCCACATTTTTCGGAAGCGTGTTTCCCGAAAGGACAAGACACGTGTCGATTCCAAACTTGTTTCCTCCCAAAATGTCGGTTTGGAGCGTATCGCCAACCATAAGAATGTCTTTTTTCTCAATGGTGCCGAATTGTTGTATGTGGTCGAATGCGAAACTGTACATTTGTGAATCAGGTTTTCCGAAACGAATGAAAACCTTCTGCACAAGCGATTCCAACAAATTTGCGACACCACCCGTTGCTATGGCAACCTTATCTTTGGAAAGAGGGTATGTGGTATCGCTGTTGGCAACAATAATAGGCATTGTGTAACGACGAAGCAGATTCACCGTCTTCGACAAATCTCTGTTCCAATCGTAGCCCTCATCGTCAAGCAATACAAGCAACTGATAATTGTCATCCTTATCCAAGTCAACATCGTGAATGGAAATAGTCTTCACGCCATTAATCTGAATATATTGTGCTGAACTCTCGGTGCCAAGATACACGATAGTTCCGCCCGAAATCTTTCTACAAATATATTCTCGTGCAAGCATTCCCGACGAAATCACCTTATCATCGGAAAAAGCCGTAATGCCCGATTTCTGGAACTTTGCCGCAAGTTCCTTCGGACTACGTGACGCGTCGTTCGTCAACAGAAAAGATTTGATTCCTTGTGATTCAAGCATATTGAACATTTCGGGAATATTCGGGAAAATGCCCTTATAATTCCGTAGAACGCCATACGAATCAAAAAAGATGACCTTGTATTTTTTTACGATTTCTTTGAACGAAGTTATTTCCATACTTATAGTGCGTTGATGAATGAATCAAATACGTTTTGGTTCCCTTGATATTCGGCAAGCATCCGTTCCGGATGGAATTGCAAACCGACAAGAAATTTCTTTTCTGGGGCATAAACGGCCTCAATCAGCCCGTCGTTGGCAGTTGCCATGGCGACAAGCCCTTTGCCAAGTTCCTTAACACCTTGGTGGTGATAACTATTCACCTTGATTTCGTTTTGGTTATACCACGAATGTAAGGGTGTGTGAGGAATAATCGCTATGTCATGACGAAGTTCGTCATAGTGCTCATAATCAATATGTTTCACCGAATTATTGTTATGAACGTGAACATCGCGATGGAGCGTTCCGCCAAGCATTACGTTGATAATATGCAGTCCACGGCAAAAACCGAGAATTGCCTTGTCGTGTGCGTAAGCGTGGTTGAAACACGTGATTTCTATCTCGTCTTTTATGATATCAAGTTCTTCGGGATTGTCGTAATCGCAGCCATATAATTGAGGATTTACATCACCGCCCTCAACCATCATAAGTCCGTCATAGTCAGAAAGATATTCATGAAGAATAGTTTTAGTATTTTCGGCAATAGGCACGAAAATGGGCATAATGCCACGAGCACATAGAATAGTGGCATAAATTTCTGAAACCCAATTAATTGGCTTATTTTTCCGAATTTGTCGGCGACTGACGATAAGAACTTTCTTTGTCATTTATACGCGATTTGGAGCGACAAAAAGAGTTCCAATATCTTTTCCGTCGAAAATGTCGTAGAGAATTTCTGGCGTGTCACCATTTGCTATAATAGTGTCGATATGGTCTTTGTGACATATTTTTACCGCCGAAATCTTGGTTGACATACCGCCCGTTCCGAAACTCGTTCCTGCCGAGCCTGCGGCATTCGATACTTCTTCGTTAACCTCGGTAATGATGGAAATACGTTTCGCATCGGGATTTTTACGAGGATCCTTGTCGAAAAAGCCATCAATATCGGAAAGGATGATGAGCAAATCGGCTTTACAAATCGACGCAACCATTGCAGAAAGCGTGTCATTATCCCCTATTTCGATTTCATCGGTAGAAACGGTGTCGTTTTCGTTCACGATGGGAACTGCACCGATTTCGAGCAATTTTGCGAACGTGTTTTCCGCATTTCTATGTTTTTCCTCGTTGGTAATCACATCGGACGTAAGAAGAATTTGACCGACGTTGATGTTATGAACCTCAAAGAATTTCCGATAGATTTTTGCAAGAATTGCCTGACCGATAGCAGCCATTGCCTGTTTGCCAGGAATGGTATTCGGACGTTTCTTTTGTCCAAGTTTTCCCACGCCGACGGCAATTGCCCCCGATGAAACAAGAACTACTTGGCGACCTTGTTGTTTAAGAGTTGCAATTACATTCGTTATATGTTCAATTCTTCGTAAGTGCAAACGTCCGTTTGGAAACGTGAGCGACGACGTGCCAATCTTAATAACGATACGCTTTTTGTCCTTTAAAGCTTTCCTGTAATCCATCTCGTTGTAAATTATAGGTCGCAAATGTATAAAATTAAACCCGTTGTGCGTTACTATTTTGTGAAAAAGTTATGTGAAATCTTATAATATTGATTATCAT
Source organism: Bacteroidales bacterium (assembly GCA_017618935.1). The sequence continues at coordinate 23,158 of JAFZTG010000226.1, forward strand.
AACAAATGACAAACCGAAAGATTATTCATCTCCGTCATCTCGAACGTAGTGAGATATCTCCCTAAAATACTGACGTTTTTCCCAATAAAATTGTATCTTGCACCCGTTTTGTAGAGACGTGCCATGGCGTGTCTCTACAAACAAAAAACGACAAATCTACCGTAGAGACGATGTGCACATCGTCTCTACATAAAAAACAAAATAAACAAATATGAAAAAAATATCTACCTTATTCATTTTCATTGTAATGGCGCTTGCCACATTTGCCGACCCCGACATTTTCACCGTTTCGTGTTCTAACGGTAATGTGTTCACTATTTCCCGTACCGACGCTTCGGCGGCGAGTTGGGTTGACTACTATACCCAAAGCGGTAGTGCCGTGGCTGGCGTGCATTACGAAGATATGACGGGACGGCTTGACTTCGCAAAAGGCGAATCTTCCAAAATCGTTACCGTGCCGCTCTATTCCGTATCGTCCGCCGATAAATACTATATCGACTCGGACTACTCTAGACGATATTTCAACTTCTGCGTTCACAACAATTCCATGCCTGCTACAAAAAGGTCTATAGGTACATGGAATAATGGAACGTATATCTCTTCGGATGATATAACTGTTACTCAGCAACAGACTATTTGTCCTGGTGGTAATCTAGGGGGTAGTTTTAACATGTCAGGTGGTTCATTTATGGTGCGTCCAAAACAAGAACGTGTGTGTAATGATGCAATAAGTGATGCTTTCACTAATAACCAAAAAATATATTATACCCTCACCGAACAAACAGCAAAATACGATTTTAACCTACAATTTACTTATCATCTAAATGGTACTACTTTACCAGAACAAAATCAAGCCATTGGTGTTACGTTAGATGGAAATTCCAGTGAGCTTATGGTTGAAAGTTATACGGGGTATCGCCATTATGAGAATTGTAGTCCCGTAGGGTTAAATCAAAATCTTGTTAATGCATATTTCTCTCATCGTATATTTAACAGTTGGTATTTAACATATATAATTCCAAGTAATAGTAAACCAGACGCCGATGGGCATCTTGACTATAATGGTGCACCATCGTATACAGTTAATCCCAATTACGCATCGCATGTTATTGATGGTTGGTTTGTGGATATTGACCCTACGAAACATATAGGTTTTGTAATGTTTTCGGAATATGCCAACATATCAGAACCTGTTGTGGCAAACATAAAACTTTACGATAAAATTGCCCCCGTTATCACCAATACGTATGTGAACGTAAACCACATATATACCAGCGGCGAACGGGTGTATGTGGCTGTCCGCTTCAACGAGCCGGTAACGGGCTCGGTGTCGAGCGCAACGGTTAGCATTGGCTCTCGGGAATTTACGTTCTATTATAGCGACGGTCTCAATACCAACACGCTTTATTTCTATTCTGACCTTTCAACCACATCTGCCTCGGGCATTTGCGGCACGGTCAAGGTTACGGCCATCGACGGCACAATCACCGACGCCTGCGGCAATGCGGGCTCGTATTCGTCGATTCTGGCAAACAATTCCTGCCCGAATTTCAAGATGTATCCCACGTATTCGGTTACACTCCAGCCCAACGGCGGCACTATAATCGACGGCAATCTTGCCCGCTACACCTATTCGGTGGGGGCTACGTTGCCAAACCATATCGAAAAGACCGGTTTCAACTTCGACGGCTGGTTTACCAACGAGGATTTCACAGGCTCGCCCGTAACCACCATTTACCCAACCGAATCGGGCAACAAGACCTACTACGCAAAATGGTCTCCGAAAACGTTCAAGGTGACGCTCGACGGCAACGGTGTGGAAATTCCTTCGGATATCAATGTAACAAGTTATACCTACGGCACTGCCGTACAACTTCCCGTGCTCGAAAAGGCGGGCTACACCTTCTATGGTTGGCACGATAACCCTGATCTTACCGGCTCGCCCGTTACGGCAATCAGTTCCACCGAAATGGGCGAACGTAACTTTTACGCAAAATGGACTACAAACACATACTATATTGCCTACAATCCCGCCGGTGCCGACGGCGAAAGTCCCTCGATGGCCAACACTGTCTGCACCTACAACGAGAGTGTGGAACTTTCCACCAACGTCTATACACGTACGGGCTACGAGTTCCTTGGCTGGGCGACTGCCGCATTAGCTTCGTCAATCACCTACACCGACGGTCAGTCTGTAAAGAATCTTACTGCTGTGAGCGGCGAGATTGTTGAACTCTTTGCCGTGTGGAAACCGAACACATATACCATAACGTTCGAGCAAGGCGCACCCACCACGTTGGGAACGCCGTCAATCGAGGCCACCTACGACTCACCGCTTCAGGTGGTAATCTGCCCCGACAGCGTTGGCTACGCCTTCGAGGGTTATTTCACCGAAGGTGGCGAGCAATACTATACAACCGAGGGAAAATCGGCAATAGCGCGCTACAAAAACACGTCCGACCTTACGCTCTACGCCCGTTGGACGGTCCGCGACTATACCATTTCCTTCGACAACAACGGGGGAACCATCACAACCGCCGACTACGCAAAAACCTATAACTATGGTTCAACCATTGTCCTTCCCGAAATCTCAAAGGACGGAAACGAGTTCGGCGGTTGGTTCGATAACCCGAACTGCACGGGCACTGCGGTTACGCAAATCAATGCCGACGAATACGGCGACAAAAATTTCTATGCACTATGGAATCCTCTTTCCTACGATGTGGTGCTCCACGAAAACGGGGGCGAAATAGTCAATGGAAAGGTTGTGAAATACACGTTCGGTATTGGTGCCATTCTGCCAGCCCACAACAATATGGTGTGGGAAGGCCACTTCTTTGCAGGCTGGTTTGCTAGCGAGGATTTCTCGGGCGACGCCGTGAGTTCCATTTCTGTGGCCGAGTTCGGCGACAAGGAATATTGGGCTAAATGGGACGAAAATGGCTATTTTGTGACTTTGCAGACCAACGGCGGCATAATCCAGAGCGGCAACGTGGTAAGTTACAAATACGGCACAGGTGCGACGCTTCCAAGCAATCTTACCAAGACGGGCTACGATTTTGCAGGCTGGTACGACAATTCAAGTTTCATTGGCTCGCCCGTAACCGAAATCACCAAAACCGACCTCGGCGACAAGAACTATTGGGCAAAATGGAAGGAACAAGTCTATTCCATTACGTTCAACACCAAGGGCGGCGACATAAACAATGTGGCAATTGAAAACTACACCTACACCGTAGGCGTTGTCCTTCCTGCCGACGTAACCCTCAAGGGACACACGTTCAAGGGCTGGTACGATAACGAAGCCTGCTCAGGCAACCCTGTCACCTTGATTTCAACCACCGATTTTGGTGAAAAAGAATTTTGGGCAGACTGGACGGAGAACAAGTATAGCATTTCGTACATTGCAAACGGTGGCATTATTAACGACAACTATGTGGAAGAATACACCTACGGCGCTTCGGAAATCACTTTGCCGCAAGACGTTACCAAATCTGGTTACACATTCGGCGGCTGGTACGCCAACGATTCCTACACCAGTCCCGAAGTGAAGGTAATTACCGTAACCGACCTTGGAAATAAAACTTTCTACGCAAAATGGAATGTAAACACGTATAATGTCACTTTGGTTGCCAACGGTGGTACAATCAACTCGGGCAACATTGCAAACTACACCTACGGTTATGGTGTGACGCTCACTTCCGATATCACACAAAACGGCTTCACCTTTGCAGGCTGGTATGCCGACGAGAAATTTGAAACGGCACGTCTGACACGTATTTCAGAGACAAAAACAGGCGACCTCACCCTTTATGCAAAGTGGACAAAAAATAATTATCTGATTACCTTGAACGTGAACGAGGGCAGTATCGACGAGGAATATGTCTCAATCTACACCTTCGGTGAAGGTACCACACTTCCGACCAACGTCAGCCGTAAGGGGTACACGTTTAAAGGTTGGTACACAAATTCCAATTTCGACGGCTCCGCAATCAGGACTGTTTCTGCTACCGAGTACGGCAACAAGACTTTCTGGGCAAAATGGCTTGTAAATACCTACAAAGTAACCTTTGACGCGAAAGGCGGCGTGATACATTCGGGAGGATTTGATTCCTATATCTACGGAGTGGGAGCGTCGTTGCCTACAAATGTGACAAAGACAGGCTACACGTTCGACGGTTGGTATCTTGACGAGGATTGCAATATAGCCTCGTCTTCGGTTATTTCTGTGAACGAGACAGGAGACAAGACATTTTATGCGAAATGGAATGTAAACACGTATAATGTAATCTTTGTTACCAACGAGGGCGTAATCAACTCTGGAAACGTTGAATCATACGAATTCGGCAAAGGCGCAACCTTGCCGACCGATGTAACCAAGGAAGGATACTCTTTTGGTGGTTGGTATAGTAATTCAAGTTATATAGGAGGATCCGTTTCGTCAATCGCCAATAACGACATGGGTGACAAACAGTTCTGGGCAAAATGGATAATCAACGAATACGAAGTTAAAGTTGAGGCTGAACATGGTTCTGTAACTGGTGCAGATTACTATGAATACAAATCACCAGCAACCCTCAAAGCAGTTCCAAACGATGGTTACGAGTTCGTCGGCTGGAACGACAACGAAGTGACGGACGCAAGAATCCAGTTCGTTGTGACGAAAGACACGACACTCACGGCAAACTTTAAGGAAAAAGAGAAAGTACAGATAGCAGGTTCTCTTGAAATCCCGACATTGAAGACGGAAAGAGAATCCGCACCGATCGACCTTGCA
>JAFZTG010000227.1 GCA_017618935.1 Bacteroidales bacterium
CCTTTGTGTCGAACAAAAAACAAAGAAAATGTTTGTAGAAGACGAGTGGAATATCATAGAACGAGAGTTTGACGCAGACCGTCAGATGATAGCGGAGAGTATTTTCAGTATTGGAAACGGGCATATGGGGCAACGGGCAAATTTTGAGGAGGCCTATTCTGGTAAAACGTTGCAAGGAAACTATATCGGTGGCGTGTTTTTCCCCGATAAGACTCGTGTGGGCTGGTGGAAAAACGGTTATCCCGATTATTTCGCTAAAGTCATCAATGCTCCCAATTGGAATGGTATTCATACGTGGGTGAACGGGCAACTGCTCGATTTGGCAAAGGTGAAAATCCGCTCGTTTGAGCGTGTCTTGAATATGAAAGAAGGCACGTTGTCGAAACAATGCGAGGTGGAAATGCCCGACAAAACTCGCATTCGCATTACAAGTCAGCGATTCGTCAGCATGGTTTCGGTTGAAGTCGGAGCAATTCGATATACGATAGAAACGTTGAACAAAAATTGCGAACTTACGATAAAATCGTTCATTCAATCAAAGGTTTTTAACCAAGATTCTAATTATAATGAGTGTTTTTGGGAATCGTTTTCTCACAAAAACGCAAAGGGACGTGTTGTCGCAGTCGATAAGACAAAACAAAATCCATTTGGCGTGCCGCAATATTCGTTGGCTACAGCAATAAAAAACGATTTTTCGGCACAAGTTTCCACAACGCACAAAACGGAAGATTTGCAATTGAACGAAATTGCCACGGTACAATTGAAAAAAGGCGAATCGATAACGCTGACGAAGTATGCGGCACAAGTTTCCACATTGAATTACGAAGAAAAATCGTTGGAAAAAATTGCGTTGCAACGTGTGGAAGCCGCTGAAAAAGAAGGGTATGAACGTTTGCTGAAAGCACATAAGAAAGCATGGGCGGAAAAATGGAAATTGAGCGATATCGTCATCAAGGGCGACGTGAAGGCGCAACAAGGTATCAGATTCAATATCTTCCAACTGCAACAAACCTATACGGGCGACGATAGCCGTCTGAATATCGGTCCCAAAGGATTTACAGGCGAAAAATATGGTGGCGTGACATATTGGGACACTGAGGCATTCTGTTTCCCGTTCTATTTGTCAACATCACCTGAAACGGTTTCTCGTAATTTGTTGCTGTATCGTTACAAACAATTGCCCCGCGCAATTAAAAATGGTGAAAAACTGGGATTCACTCACGGTGCCGCATTGTATCCAATGGTGACGATGACGGGTGACGAATGTCACAACGAATGGGAAATCACTTTTGAGGAAATTCACCGAAATGGCGCCATTGCTCACGCCATTTACGATTATGTGACATATACGGGCGACAAGGCCTATTTGGTTGAATACGGTTTGGAAGTGCTGATTGGCATTTCGCGTTTTTGGGCTCAACGCGTGATTTTATCGCCCATCAAGCGTAAATATATGATTTTGGGTGTTACTGGCCCGAATGAATATGAGAACAACGTGAACAACAACTGGTACACCAATTATTTCGCACAGTGGTGCTTGCGATATACGCTCGAAACCATTAGTTGGGTGAAACGCGTCGCTATGGAACAATATCAGGAAATGGCGAAACGAATTTCCTTTGAGGAAATGGAAGTGCTTCGTTGGTCCGATATTGTGCAAAATATGTATTTGCCGACAGACGAGAAATACGGAATCATTCTACAACAAGATGGCTATTTGGACAAAGAAGCGGTTACCGTAGCCGACTTGCCAGCCGACCAACGACCTATAAACCAACATTGGTCGTGGGATAGAATTCTTCGTTCGCCTTACATAAAACAAGCCGATGTTGTTCAAGGGCTTTATTTCTTTGAAAGTGACTTTGAGATGGACACGATTCGTAGAAATTTCGATTTTTATGAGGCACGCTGTGTGCATGAATCGTCGCTTTCGCCATGTATTCACTCGGTTGTGGCTTCAAAAATCGGTAATGGCGAAAAAGCGTATGAATTGTATTTGCGAACGGCTCGTCTGGATTTGGACGATTATAACAAGGAAGCACAAGACGGACTGCACATTACCAGTATGTCGGGTTCGTGGTTGGCAATAGTGAAGGGATTTGCAGGAATGCGAGTGCAACCTAATCACATTTCGTTTGAACCATATATCCCTAAAAGTTGGAAGTCATATTCGTTTACGATTTTATATAGAAATGCCGTAATGACTGTAAAAGTAGGGAAATCCTCTGTTGAAATACGCGTTTCCAAAGGTTTTGTCCCGAATCTGAAAGTGTATGGGGAAACCTACGAGGTCAAGAGTGGTGAGACGTTGAAGGTTATGATAAATAAATAACGATTTCTGAATTGTTCAAAAAAATACTATGACGAACTATTACCCCAACATACCGTCTCCGGCGTTTATTCTCGAAGAGAAACTGCTTCGGAAGAATTTGGAGAAACTTTCGTTTGTGTCGAAAGAGGCAGGCGTTTCCATTATCTTGGCATTGAAAGGTTACGCTCTTTGGAAATCGTTTCCACTTGTGAGTCAGTATCTTGCAGGAGCAACTGCGAGTTCGTTGGCTGAAGCAAAATTGTGCGTTGACTATATGGGGTCCAAAGCCCACACGTTTGCTCCTGTGTATGCTCCAGAGGAATTCGACGAAATTGCACGATGCAGTTCGCACATCACGTTTAATTCTTTGTCGCAATTCGAGAAATACAAAGACATTTGCAAGCAATACGGTGTTTCGGTTGGATTACGTGTTAATCCAGGTTACAGCGACGTAACTACCGAAATGTACAATCCGTGTTCGCCAAATTCCCGATTGGGTATTCCTGCATCGCAATTGGCAAGCGGTCTTCCCGACGGCGTTGACGGTATTCATTTTCATGCGTTGTGCGAGAATGACTCATATTCATTGGAACGAGTTTTGAAATCGTTTGAAGAAAAATTCGGTCACTTGCTTTCGTCTGCCCAATGGGTGAATATGGGTGGCGGTCATTTGATTACGCACAAGGATTACAAGCCCGAACACGTGATTCAGTTGCTCAAAGATTTCAAAAAAAAATACGATGTTGCCGTGATTCTTGAGCCAGGCGGAGCAGTTGGCTGGCAAACAGGTGTTTTGAAAGCACGAGTGCTTGATATTGTGAACTACGGCGAGAATCCTACTGCGATACTTGATGTCTCGTTTGCCGCTCACATGCCCGATACGTTGGAAATGCCGTATCGTCCGAATGTTCGCGATGCGTTTTCGGAAAAAACAGACGGTTGTTTTGTCTATCGTTTAGGCGGAAATTCTTGTCTTGCCGGCGATTTTATGATGCCATATTATTTCAAGGAAGAATTGCACGTAGGCGACACTATCATTTTAGAGGACATGATGCATTACACCATGGTGAAAACCACCACGTTCAACGGCGTGACACACCCCTCAATCTGGATTGAGCACGAGAACGGAAACGACGAATGCATACGGAGATTTGGCTATGCCGATTTTCGTGACAGGTTGAGTTAGTGAATCAGTTGCGATTCGCTTTCGTTAAGCATATCTATTTCTTCTTCGGATTCCTCTTTCATTTTTTGTTCTTGGGCAAGATGCCATAGTCGTCCGATAAACAAGCAAAAGAAAGGTTGCAAGACAATTCTGTAACGCACCAATGCGCCAAAGTTTGCAATGGTCAGGCCGATGAAAAAGGCAAAAACGACTACGAAAATGACAATACTACTTAAAAATCCATCCTTAAGAAGAATTGAAATAAGTTTTAGTCTAAATTTCAAAATAAACCAGAACGTAAAGAGCAGAAGGATAATGTTTTCCATACCTGCAAGAAGCATAAACGGTGTTCGAGCCTCCCAAATAAATGGTCGGTACAAACCTGCAATAGTAGCGGGGAAAAATTTTGAAAGCATACCCGTCAGACTTGCATCAAATGGTCCAATATCGAAACTGTTGTTACCATAATAATCTTGTTTTAAATCGTCCTGAATTATGACGGCTTGTTCCATCATACCGTCAATTGTAGTATAATGCCCCTCGGCAATACTATCGGCATTATTGATGAAAACACTGAAAACGGATATCAAAAGTATTGCCACAAAAGGGAAAAAAGCTACTTTGAGAAACTCACTTTCAATTGATTTTATAAATCTCGAACCTATCCAAATCAGTGTTGTAGCGAATACGACATAAAAGGCGTATGGTCGAATAGAAATAAGGATATATGCCCAAAATATGTATTTACATGCATTGAGTATGACATTCCGCTTTCGTATAAAAACATTGTAACAAGCAACGTATATTGCCAAAACACCAGCAAGGCACCATCCGTCTTTTAATAATCCCGAGCCCCAAAATAGTACCGAGGGAACATAGAACACGGCAATGGCAGAGATGTTTGCCGATTTTGGGTAGATTCTAAGAATCATCTTATAAAATCGCCAAAACGGAATAAATAATAACGTATTCATTACCATTGTCATTCCAAAATAGGAACCACATCCTAAAATATAGAACGGGATAGAGAAACGACATACTGCCCACGAGTTTGCGTCTTTGAAGTATGTAGGCCATCCTGTGTGAATGTCGAATAACGAACGCAGTTCCAGTGTCCGTTCCCCTATAAGCAACCGTAAGAACGCTCCTAAATCTTTTCCCGCCATTCTAAGGATACAGCGAGTTCCCGTGTAATAATATTCGGTATCGCCACCACCATAATAAAACACGTAAACAAGACAAAAAATGATTCCAGAAAAGATTTTTAGAAAAAGAGCCCTTTTGAAATGTGAGTAATACGCAAAACGCTCAATATTTTTTTCCTGAATATTGTGTGCAATTAAAAAAATGACAAATAGTAAAACTATTGTCACAACAGCATCTATCCAAGAAATGAACGATAACATTTTTCCTAAAAAAGTAGAGACGATGTGCACATCGTCTCTACAAAAATATTTTATTCCACAAACGAAATCCAACCGAATGGGTCGGCGATGTCGCCATATTGAATGCCGACAAGCGTGTTGTACAAGTCAACGCAAGTTTTACCAGGATTAACTTGGTCGCCAAACGTGTAAGTCTTGTTTTCGTCTGGGTCGAATACAGCCGAAATAGGCGAAATAACTGCTGCTGTTCCGCATTCTGCTGCTTCGTCGCACTCGGCAAGTTCCGTCAATGGGAATTGACGTTGTTCCACAGTCAAACCTTTTTTCGCTGCCAATGCCTGCAAACTCATGTTGGTGATTGAAGGCAAGATTGACGTTGATTTTGGCGTAATGTATTTGTCACCCTTGATAGCAAAGAAGTTAGCAGGACCACATTCGTCAATGTATTTTTTCTCTTTTGGGTCAAGATACAAAGCGGCTCCGTAGCCCATTTCGTGCGATTTAATCGACATATTCAAGGCAGCGGCATAGTTACCACCAATTTTTACAGTACCTGTTCCCAGTGGAGCGGCACGGTCGGAACCACGTTCTACAATAACCTTGATTGGTTTGAAACCACCTTTGTAGTATGGACCTACAGGGCTACAGAACAAAACCAGCAAAACTTCTGTCGACGCACTGATGCCAAGTCGTGGACTCAGACCAATCATCAACGGACGGATGTACAACGATGCTCCCGTTCCGTAGGGTGGTACAAAGTCGGCATTTTCCTTAACCAAAGTAAACAACATTTCCTTGAAAAGTTCTTTCGGAACTTCAGGCATACCAACACGTGTTGCCGAACGAGTAAGACGTTTCGCATTTTCTTCCCAGCGGAACAAACGGATTTTTCCGTCTTTACCACGGTATGCCTTTAAACCTTCAAAACATTCCTGTCCGTAGTGAAGACAAGTAGCAGCCATGTGCATATTGATGTTTTCGCTCTCGGAAATTTCCATTTTTCCCCATTTGCCGTTGCTAAACAGACAGCGGGTATTCGACTTTGTCTTTAAATACCCAAATGGTAAATTTGCCCAATCTATCATATTTTTAAATTTTAATTTATGTTATTAAATCTTGTTATTTGTTCTTGTATTTTTTGAAGATGACGAACTTTTCCCGGATTTCGTTGACTACGCGAATACGACGTGTAGTATTTGTGTTCCTCCAAGAATTTTACTTGTCCTAAGCACCATTCATACTCATTTTTCTTTATCAGCTTATGTTCAAGCAACTCTTTGTAGAGCTCACGAGAAACAGGTACGTAATCTTCCCGACCAAGATAATCTAAATCTGCGTCACGTATGATACATTCGAGCAGATTTTTTGGTTCTTCGGTTAAAATTGTTGCTTTTATCAATTCGCACACTTGGTCGATTTGCTCTTGTGTATAGCCCTCTTTCGGCAATATTCGCTGGGCGATGACGATACTTTCCTGCTCGTGGTTTTTGTATGCGTAAATAAATCCGGAGTCGTGGAACAATGCCGCCGTTTTCAAAATGTACATCTCGGTGTCGGAGATTCCTTCGGCATTTCCAATTGCTTCCACCTGCACAACCACGTCAATCGTATGTTTTATGTTGTGATAATACAGCGTCTTGGGCAGTTTTTCCTCGAAATACGAGTACATTTTTTGCTCCAATCCTTCAAATTTTATCAAGTCAAGTTTTCTAAAAAATGCATCGTTCGGCAATTGTTTGCAATCTTTTGCCGAATATGCATTTTTAAAACCTGTCACATAATATATATCACTCTTTGTATCATTATTTTTCAAAACGATTTTTCCCCCATATTCGCAATCAAAAAATTCACGAATGAGGAAATAGGTATTTTCGGAAACACTCACTTTTCCGACCTCACCCTTTTCTTCAATCAAAGAAGCGATTTTTACGCTGTCGCCCCAAATATCGAATGTTTGTTGTTTCTCACCTATCATTCCTGCAATGAGCGAGCCTGTATGAATACCGATTCGTACTCCCCATTTCTTATCCTCAGCAACAACATCTTGCTGCATCTCACGTATGCGATGCTGGATTTCCAAAGCGGCGGCAACCACTTCTATAGGATTCGTCGTGTTTTTCTTCGGAATGCCGCCTGCACACATATACGAGTCACCCAATGTTTTAACTTTTGCGACATTATATTTTTCTATAATAGCATCAAATTCTGAAAAATAAAGTTCAAGTTCCTGAATGAGCGATTCGGCGGGAAGCGTTTCGGTCAATTGCGTAAATCCTTTGAAATCAGAGAATAAGACAGTCGCAAAATCAAAAGAGTCTGATTTTACCTGAAGATTTGTTGTTTCTCCAAAATCGTCGGTTTGCTCTGTATTATCTTGATTTTGAGATTCTTTCGCCTCAACAGAATATTTTTTGTTAGAACGCTGAACTCTGCGTCGTGCCGCTTGAATCAGCCGTTTCTTATTTGCCCTATATTGAAGATAAATAATTGTTATTATGGCTATGAGATAAAACGCAAAAGCCCAAAACGAAAGTAATGGGTGCCGTTGTATCTCGAATTTGAATACGGCCTCATTGGATTGAGCTCCGCCTGGTCGTTTTGCTATCACGTGAAAAACGTATTTCCCAGATGGAAGATTGGTAAATTCTTGTTTGTTGAACAACGAAGGCGTTGACCAAATATCATCCTGCCCTTCCAGATAGCACGAATAGCGAATATTGTCGTGATTTTCATATTCAACTGACGAAAACTCAAATATGATAGATTTTGTCGAATACGGGAACACGATATTTTGCACATTGGGAGAAATTGATTCTTTCTTATTTGTTATGATTTTTGAAATCTGAATATCGCCCAATTTCTTACGGACAGACATCTTATTGAAATCCATACGGATAAGTCCTTCAGGCCCGCCTAACCACACAATGGAGTTGTCCTCGGGAAAAATAACGTCGGAATGAAATTGTTTGAGGTTGAAAAATGGTGCCAGAATCAACGTGTAGTGGTCTAAATTATTGGTGTTCCAGGCAACAGCGTGATGTTGCGCGTAACAGCCATTTTCATTGAAAGAGAACCAAAGATTTGCGTCAGTATCCTCGGCAACGGTTGTTATTCTTACGTTGTCATAATCTTCGGGCATCAGTATTTTCCCGTCTTTATAAAAGAATTTATTTTGTGAATCGCAGCGATATAACGCGTTTTGAGCGGAAAACAGAACCCCAAGTTTTGTATTGAATACGTCAATATATTTCTCGTTTTCGGGCATTCCTTGCCAATCGCACGGAATAAGAACATTCTTCTCTCCTTGTATCAGCCAAACTCCATCGTGTTTTGTTCCCACGAACAACAAGGAATCGGCATTTTCGCCGCCAGCCATTGTCGTAATTTCAATATCGGGCAATGAAATTTGCCGTACGGGAAGTATTGACGGATACGTTCCCGTGCTTTCCTGACAAAACGAAAGGTGTTCTTTGGTGATTATAACTAAATTATTCCCAATAATGAACGCTTTCTTTATAGGGTTTGCAAAATAATGTTCTTTGGTGATGACATTATGCAAGCCCGTTGGCGTTCCTGCTATCAATTGTCCGTTATAGATTACCAACGAATTGCAAGGGACATTGAAACAACGGTTAAAACGACCATTGACTAATTTGTAGATGGCACGGTCGGTTCCCACATAGAGCGTGCCTTTGTATCGTATAATTGTTTTTACGTTGCCTCTCAATTCCGTGAATTTGTCGAAACAACTGATGGCTAAATTCAGTTCAATTCTTTCTAAACCGCAATTGGTTGTTACCCACAGATTTGAGTTGTTGTCAACAATAAAATCGTTGATTGTGTTGCTCGCAAAACCAGTGTATTCGCTAAATTCACGGAATATCTCGCCTTTGGCGCTTAAAGAAAATATTCCGTGTGATTTTGTTCCAATAATCAATTCGTCATTATACTTAAGAAAACAAACAAATTCGTCAATCAAAAAATTGTCGATTTCGGTAGGAAAAGGGACAATTGTATTGTCTGAAAGCAGTTTTACAAATCTGTCTTCCAAACGTAATATGATACTTCCGTCGCTGTAAACGCCCGTAACGGCAGATTCGTTCACAAGAGGAACGATATCTGTTAGCGAACGGAATTCATAGAGTTGTGTCGATGTCGAAATGAAGAATCGTTCCCGAACGACAAATATGGATGTAATTTTTTCGGCAAACTGAATCTGTTGTAAGGTTCCGTTTGTTACCGTATAAAGGAGATTGTTTACAAGAAAATAGGGTTGATTCTTGTAGCATACGAGTTTCGAGACATTTCCCGTAAACGTGAGGGAATCAGTGACGATACTTTTGAGTTCTTTCTGATGAAATTCGTCGGTTGTAATCTCGCCAATGAAATTTTTTGCGCCTACAAAGATGTTTCCTTTGTGTTTGTCGCAGAAAATCGCATTTCCGGGTGTTTCAATCTTGTTCCATGAGATTCCATTGAAATAGAGTATTCCTTGAGGTGTACTTATATATATATTGGTATTGTCTTGAGAAATTGCCTGATAGGGTCCGTCAAAAGAAATTTGGAACGGCGAGATATTCTCAAACACGGGAACACCAAGCTCGCTCTGTTGGGCTGTTACTTGTATTCCCAACAAGAGTGCGATAAAAAAAACTATGTGTTTCGTTGTAACCAAAATTTTTTTATTATTTTTAACACGCTTTTTTATAACAAGAATAGAAAAGCACTCAAAGTTAAAAAAATATTAGAAATATGGAACTTTTACAAAAAACTATTTTAGTTGCTTGGGATTTTACCAACGTTGCAGACTATGCTATGCAGCATGCAATACGTTTTGCCAATACTATTGGTAATGTTACTGTTACGTTGTTGCATATTGTTGATGACAAAAAAGATATTGACAATGCAATGTCTCAACTGAATGTTGTTGTTGAAGACGCAAAAAGAAAGTATAATTTCAAGCCACAAAGTATGGTTGTGGAAGGAAATATCTTTACAACGATTACCGAAGTTGCCAATAAGATGGGCTGTCCGTTCGTGTTTATGGGAACTCATGGAATGAAAGGTTTGCAAAAAATCACGGGAAGTTGGGCTCTGAAGGTGATTGAAGGCTCTAATTGTCCGTTCATCGTGGTTCAACGTCCTCCTCGCGACGAACACTTCGGCGACATTGTTTGTACAGTTGAATATAAAACTGAAGATAAACAAAAAGTTGGATGGGCTGTATATCTCAACAACTTCTTCAAGTCAAAAATTTATCTCTACGTTCAAAAGAGTAACGATGCAAATCTTAAACGACAGATTTATTCCAACTTGGTACACATGAAAACGGTTTTGGATAAATACAAAATTGAGTATATCGAGGTGGAAGGCGCAGGAAAAGACGATTTTGCAGAAGAAGTCATTGAATATGCAAATTCTATAAATGCAAATGCCATTTTGGTTTCTACCTACAAAGAATTGGATTGGGCAGATTATATGTTCGGTGCTAACGAACAGAAAATCATCGGCAATCAATATGGCATTTCGGCCATTACCGTTATTCCAAATCCAGGAAAGTTGAAAGGATTTAATTAATAAAAACGTTTAATTTTGAAAGAGACCACTTTGGTGGTCTTTTTTTTGCTATGACTATGAAGAATTTTTTTGCCATTCTATTGTTTTCGCTTGTTTGCGTCGTTTCGGCACAAGCACAAAATACGTCGTTTATCGAAGGTCGATATCGAATTACGATGAAAGACAAGAATAAATCGCCGTATTCTGTCAATCGTCCGCAGGAGTTTCTAAGTCAAAAGGCAATTGAACGACGGGAGAAATTCGGTATTGCCATAACGGAACAAGATTTGCCCGTAACGCCACAATACCTGTCAACCATTTCTGATTTGGGTGCCGTGTTGTGCAATACTTCAAAATGGTTCAATTCGGCTGTTTTCTATATTGAGACAAAGGAAATTTACGATTTGGTTTCGAAACTGACGTTTGTAAAAAATATGGAATATGTTGCACCACCAATCAAGTACAAAAACGACAAGCGGAATTTGGTGAAACAGCCGTCAATAAGTCAAGACTTATCAATTATAACAGATGTGAATAAACAGAGAGCAAAAGATGCAACAATTTTATTGATAAGCATTTATGGTCATTCCATTCAGCAACATATCATGTTTGGAACATATATTTCCCACGTGAAAGGCTATTATGGGCAAAATATGACAATTGCCGTGATTGACGCTGGGTTTCTCCACGTTGACTCTGCCGCTGTTTTCCAGAAATTGTGGGACGAGAATAGAATCTTGTTCACTCGCGATATGACGGGAACGCCGAAATTCTGCGACACGTCGTCGATTTTCCAGTCGGGTAGTCACGGAATGATGGTGCTTTCGCTCATTGGCGGTTTTTATCCCGGAAAGTTGGTGGGAACGGCCCCTGGCGCAAATTTCATCTTGCTTCGGAGCGAGGAGGAAGAAACGGAATATAGAGTGGAGGAAGACAACTGGGTTGCCGCTGCCGAAGTTGCCGACAGTGCCGGAGCCGACATTATTTCAACCTCGTTGGGGTATAGCGAGTTTGACGACAAAACGCAGAATTACACGTATTCCCAAATGAACGGAAATACGTCAAGAATAACCGTAGGTGCCGACATAGCCGCATCAAAAGGAATGCTTCTTGTGAATAGTGCGGGAAATTCTGGCGATGAAAAGTGGAAATACATCACGTCGCCTGCCGATGCCGACAGCGTGCTTACCGTGGGAGCGTGCAAATTGAATGGGAAAAAGACAAAATTCAGTTCTTTCGGACCTACGTCCGATGGCAGAATAAAACCTGACGTGATGGCTCTTGGTTTGTATCCAACGATTGTGACTGCAAACGGGACTATTAAAAACAGCAGTGGCGGAACGTCGTTCTCGTGTCCGTTGATTGCTGGTTGTTGTGCCACATTGTGGCAAGAATTTCCTGATTCGTCGGCACAGGCAATCAAACGAGTGTTTATGCGAAGTGGTGACCGATATGCCAAACCCAATGTGAAATATGGTAACGGAATTCCCGACATACAAAAGGCCCGTGCGTATTTTTATGCAAAAGAGTTTTACGACAAACTTGCCACAAAATACGTGTTGCCCGATTTCGACACGTTCTTTGAAAAAATATGGAAGGACGGCGACGGATGTAACCTTGGGAAGGATTTTGTCTTTATGATAGATGTTGGGAAAAAACAATATCATTCGTTTGTTATTGTAAATCATAATTATGATGAGGTGCAGCTTCCTGACATTCCGGAAAAAGGTGGCAAGTTGTTGTGTATGATTGACGTAAAGAAATCCGTTTCCATAAAAATCACACCCCGATAGATGAGTTTGTTCGACATCATAGTGTTGGCCATAGGATTAGCAATGGATTGTCTCGCAGTGTCGGTTTCCACGGGAATCAGTTGTAAAGAAATGAATATTGCCAATGCGGCAAAAATGCCTGTTTCTTTTGGACTTTTTCAAGGATTGATGCCCCTTGTGGGATTTTTTGTCACCATCTCATTTGCCGAATTTATTGATTCCGTATCGCATTGGATAGCACTGGCAATCCTTTCGTTCATAGGCATAAAAATGATTTGGGAAGACATTAAAGGGGAAGAAGAAAAAGACACGAAGTGCAATCATTTTTCCTGGGGTACCGTTTTGCTTCTTGCCGTAGCTACGAGCATTGACGCATTGTCAACAGGGATTATTTTTGTTCCGATACCAGAACAGATATTTTTTGCTGTCATTATTATTGGCATAACAAGTTTTCTTTTTTCCGTTGCAGGACTTTATGTCGGTAACAAAATAGGACAAACCGCCGTTTTGCGTTTTGGAATTATAGGTGGCGTGATTCTTATTGGCATAGGAATCAAAATCGTGATTGAACACTATCTGTGAACAAACATTCGGTTATTTTTCTTCAATAACCTTGTACATAGGCGTTTCGTCAGGACAAAGTTCCAAAACATGATGCTCGCAACTCAATCGCTCACTCGGGTCATGCGTTACGTGAATCATTGTGGTTGTTCCTTTTTCGGCAATCAATTCCAACAAATGTAGAATTTTCTCCCGATATTCCTCATCCAGTCCGTGACATGGTTCGTCTAAAATCAGTATTGGCGGACATTTCACCACGGAACGAAGAATCAGCATTGCTCGCTGTTCTCCGTAACTCAAGTCACGGAACAATTCCCGCTCACGACCAGCAAAACCGCCCAAGGCGAGCCATTTGTCGGCAACGGCGATTTCCACGCCTGTTGGCGCGCCATACAAGCCTATGGAATCTCGAAATCCTGAAATGATGAGGTTTCGAAGATTTGTGCCACCAACCATTCGGTATTCCACGTGCAGACGATACGAAACGATACCAAGTTTTTGTTTTATATCCCAAATAGATTCGCCCGAGCCACGTTTTTTGCCAAACAAACGGACATCGTTGCAATATACCTGTAAGTTGTCTCCGGTAATCAGTTCCAAAAACGTTGTTTTTCCAGAGCCGTTGGGACCACGAACAAGCCAATGTTCGCCTTTTTTCAATTTCCAATTCAAATCAATCAGAACACGATGGTCGCCCCACCCCACGTTGACGTGGTTCATCTCGACCAAAACCTCATCGGTATCTTCTTTCTCTTGTTGCAAAGGCGATGTGTTAGCAATCGTTTCCGTCAGGTTTGAAGACAACTCCTCACGTTTTTGGATTTTGTTCGCTTCAGAATGTGCGTTTTTTGCCGCCAGACGTGCCTCGTAATCGTTTTTCATTCCGCAAAAAGTTATGTCTTTTTGAGCAAATTCAAGCACGTTGGTGATTGATTCGGGAATCTCGTGCCAACGTTCCATACATAATATAATGTGTGGAAAGTCAGATTTTCCGTTTTGTTGTGCAGAAACTATCGTTGCAAAAAAGTCAAATAAAATCTTCCGACTTTCCGCATCCAAACCGGCAAACGGGTCGCTCAAAACCAAGAGTTTTTTATTCGAAATCAATGCACGGGCAAGCAACGTGCGGCGAATTTCTCCCGTTGACATATATTTCAAGCCACGTTCAAGAATGTTTTGAATACCACAAAGTTTCACCGCCTCGTTTGTCTCCAGTTCGTATGCCCATTGAGGCAATTCATCCGTTTTCTTCAGTGGTCCAAGAACACCTTCGACTATGAATCTTCGTCCCGTCCGTCCAATATCCACGCCGCCGTCCATATAGTCGCTCTCGTCGTTGTTGCGTTCTTCTTCTATCAGTTTTGCGGCACGTTCAAGAGAAACGAGTTCTACCGAATCTCCAAACGTCGAATAATACCGACCAGTTGCGTCAGCCGACGTATTTGCGACAAACGACATTTTTCCCGCAAGGGCATTAACAAAATCAGCCTTTCCGCCCCCGTTCGGACCAATTACGAGCCATGCTTCGCCTTCGTTCATTTGCCACGAAAGATTCGGGACGACAATCTTTTCGTTAGATTCAATTCTACAATTCTGTATTGTTATAAGCGAATTTTCTTGCATTCTATTCCTTTTAAAACGCTGGCGAAGGTAGTAAAACTCTTCAAAAATCAATATATTTTTATTTTTCTTCTACTGAATATGACCGTCATACATTTTTTTTTGCAAAAAAAACGATAGGTCTTGCACCAAATATAAAAAGTTGTATATTTGCACTGCTTTTTCGGAAGCGAAGTTCTTTTACATAAAAGATTGCCTCTTTAGCTCAGCTGGCCAGAGCACGTGATTTGTAATCTCGGGGTCGTTGGTTCGAATCCGACAAGAGGCTCTCTTAGGGAGTGTTCTCCAGCGGCAACGAGAGCAGACTGTAAATCTGCC
>JAFZTG010000228.1 GCA_017618935.1 Bacteroidales bacterium
CTCAAAAGATTTTGTGCAAAAATAAAAAAATGTATATTCCCCTCACACATTCTTCACCACCTCTCCAAAATCTCCTAAATCAGTATAATCTTCAAGTTCCTCGTCATTAAATGCAATTCCCATGAGAATATACAGCATATTGCCACATTGAATTGTGATGTTTGGCGTACTCTCTCTTGTCGGGAACAATACCATAACATCGTCTTTGCTGTTCGTTTCCGAATCCAGAATCTCAAGTCCGTTAATCAGGGCGTCCGCGTCGAAGACACATGTTTCTCCGTTTACGGTAAAGAAAACGGTGCTACTATATTCTCGTGAAGAAGCGCTCACGGCTTTCTTTATGAAAGATACCGCTTCCTTTATGGATGAATGTGGAAATGTAAAGTTGCAGGCGAACTCTTTATAAATAATATCCTCGTTACGATAATCGGGATACTTTGTACGAAGATGACATCCTCCTATTTCAGTATCGTATTTGTCTGATTTACAATCTGGATTGATGAGCTTGTTATTAAACTTCTGGAACGTTGGCAATGTGCTTTCGTATGCCCGAAGAATTATTTGAATTCCGTTCGTTGCAACCACAAATCCGCTCGCCTCATCGTAATAAACACCCTTGTAATAGTTCTTTTCCTTTTGTTTGCTCGTGGCGAAAAAATGCCGTTTGAACAATAAATTTTGATATTCCTTCGGGTCAAAATCTTGTCTTGCCGATTTCTTCACATTTTCAAGCACATTAAACGATACCATGTTTGTTTTTCGAGTTTCCACAATCAAATTTTTTTCAACATTGCAAAAATAAATGCACGCTGTCCCAAATCGTGGTACAGCTTTTTTTATATTTGGGAAATATTTTGATTATGAAAGTTCCTACTCTTTTTAAAGAATACATTTGGTTAGTTGAAACCATCAAGCAAGCAAAGAAAATCACCTTTGCCGAGATTCGGGAAAAGTGGTTCAACACGGATTTAAGCGAAGGCAAGGAATTGGCCCGCTCCACATTCAACCGCCACAAGGATGCGATTGCCGATATTTTTGGTATCATCATTGAATGTGACACGAAAGATGACTATCGTTATTATATCGACAATAATTCCGTGTTCAGGGAAAACTCCGTACAAAACTGGATGTTATCCACGCTCTCGGTAAACAATGTTATCTCCGAGAGTCTTTCGCTACAAGACCGTATCTTGTTGCAACCGATTCCTTGCAACGATTATTTGCAGATAGTCATTAACGCGATGAAAAAGAAAGTGCGCGTGGAAGTCACCTATCGGAAATATAATAGTGAGGTGGTAAGCCATGTGAATTTTGAACCGTATTGCCTGAAACTTTTCAATCAACGCTGGTACGTTTTGGCGCATTTCCATCGTGATGCCACAAACGACAAGGATGAACAGGATTACTTCGCCACATATTCTTTCGACCGAATTCAAAGTATGACGCTTACAGAGATAAAATTCGAGGTCCGTGAAGACTTTGATGCACAGGAGTATTTCGGGGAATGTTATGGCATATATGCGGGTGGTGATGTTGAAGCACAACGAATTGTCATACGGGCGTATAACGACCAGCGGTTTTACTTGCGTGACTTGCCTTTGCATCATAGTCAAAAAGAATTGCAACGAGGCGACAATTATATTGATTACGAATATTATATGCGACCGACAATAGATTTTTGCAGTCACCTTTTAAGTTTTGGGAAGCACGTTGAAGTTATCGAACCGCAGTCGTTACGAAAAAATCTCGTCGAAATGGCTACAGAAATAATACAGACATACGTTTCTGAAAAATAATTTCATTTTTTTGAGGGTGTACCACGTTTTGATACACCCCACATTTAATTTTGTTTTTGAAAATGATAGTCAAATAAAAAACAAAAGTTATGGAAGCAAAAAAGTTATTTTTCAAAGAATGTCATTTAGCAGGCCGTCAGTATTATGATGTTGATGAGGTATGGGAGGAATTACGTATAGGAACAGTGCTAAAACTTGAACGTCAAGCAGATAATCACTATGATAAAAATGCGATACAGGTTATTTATGTGCGAGAATCCGACAACGAACCATTTTTGTTAGGTTATGTGCCTCGTAGTGATAACGAAACGCTCAGCAAACTTTTCGATTCTGGCTGGAACGACCTTTTTGATTGCCGTATTAGCAAAATTTCTCCGAGTGTTCACTATGAAGACCAGATTCATTTTACTCTGCGAATCAACAAGAATCCGAATGCTTAACCAAGTTAAGAAGCTGTAGTTTTTTAGACAGCATCTTGATTTTGTAAAATCTGTATGGAGACGCGATTAATCGCGTCTCTACGGAAATTAATAACTCTTCTCGTGTACCGATTTCACCGCGCGACCCGATTTTGAACTAAACATTTTCATAAACTATTCCCATATCTATCCAGCCATGCCTGCGCTTGTTCGCAGTCGGGACAATGAGAACGGAGCAAAGTATGGAATCGTACGGTATGCTTCATGATTACTGTATGGCACAGCTCGTGAATTATAATGTAGTCAATCACAAATTCTGGTGCTTTTATGATGCGCCAGTTGATGGAAATGTTTTTCCCCTTTGAACAGTTTCCCCATTTGCGTTTTTGGCTGCGGATGTATAGTTTGTTGTATGGCAGAAGTAAGGCTTCTGAAAGTATCTTGATTCGTGATGAAATGTATTTTTTTGCTATGTTTTTTATCCATTTTTCCTGCACCGATATATCCAGCAAGTCACGCTTAGCCTGAATGGTTCTGCTTTCATGATTTATAAGTACCTTGTTCTGGTATTTTGACGAATAAAAATATGCATAGCGGTTGCCAAACAAAAGCATCTCATTACGGCGCAGTTGAATTTTAGTTTTCTGTTCGAAGAATTGCCGTTTTGAAGTTATCCATTGTGATTTTTTCTTAAGAAGCCTTTCAACATCTTCATCCGTAAATGCCATTGGAACAAACAATTGAACCGCCCCGTCCTCGCAAACACGAAGACGGGCATTCTTAACCTCACGGCGAGTTATAGTACAGTTTTCAAAGAACATATCAATTCAAACTAAAGTTTTTTAAAATTGAGTTCATAAGCATGTCGCCCAACTGCCCCTCTATGTCAAGATTCAAGGATTCGTACTTTGGATTGACCGACAGCAATTCCAAATCTGCTTTAAATCGATTATACTCCTGCGACACTTCCTGCCAGCCTATATATATTTTGGATTGGACTAGTTTTGCTTCTTCCTCGGCAAACGCCCTAACAAGAGATTCGTTGAAATTGGGATGTTCGTTTTTGATGATTTGAAATATCTCAAAAGTTCCCTTGTCGTCAAATCCCATCTTTTTAGGAATTTCAAGGGCTTCATCCACCTCAGTGTATAATTCGCTGAGTTTTTTCAAAAGTCCCTCGATTTCAATTGTCTGGGCGTTTTTCATTTGAATCAGCGAGTCCAAACGTTCTTGGAATTCCACATAGATGGCACTGCTGTTTTGGTTTGTACGAATCATTGTCTCTATATCACGGATGATTTTCTCGGCCTTATCGGAAGGCGACAATCGTGTTTCCTGCAATTTGGAGAGATAATCCGCATCAATGGCAATCTCAGGCAAGTGTCCGCGAAAATCGAGCAATGTGGCACTCTCTTCAAGTAATTTACGCGTTTGCGCTGCATAAAACTCTGCATCAAAATTTTCACGACGGAACTCTTCCAAATAAAGCTCGTAAATCGTCACTAACCACAAATATTTGTTTCGGAATGAACGCAATCCTGGATTCGGGCAAATGGACTCCCATAATTGCACAACTCGACGGAAACGGTTTTCGAACTGACCATGGTCTATTTCATTTAGTTTTTGTATAATAGCCATTTCACACTCGTAGCTGTCTTCCAACTTGATTGTCTCGAAAGGTACAAAAGCTAAATCCAACTCTTTGGGGAACGTTTCTAACAAAGTGTCCACGTCTTCAAACTCACCAATGTCCTCGGGATCGTAATTCAGGGCCTCCTTATAGTTTTGGAATACGCCCACATAATCAACAATGCGACCGAATTCTTTGGTTAGCTTTGTTTCGCCTTCACCATAATCGTAAGGGCGATTGGTTCGCGCCACGGCTTGCAGCAAGTTATGGTCGCGCAAAGGACTGTCCAAATACATTGTTTGCTCAATTGGCGCGTCGAAACCAGTGAGCAACATATTGCATACAATGAAGATTTTTAGGTTGTTACCCTTGTCGATTTCCTCTTCTGTAATACGTTTCTTAAAATTGTCAATCAGGTGTTTACGTTCTTTGTCATCAAGATAGAACGGCGAAAAGAGTTTGTCGCGTTCATCGGTTTCGTATTGCCCTGTTGAAAAAATGATACGGATTTCAGACGGATCGAAATAGTTGAGCAATTCGTTGTAATACAGCACACAAGCCTCTTTGTCGATAGCAACGACCTGAGCCTTGAAACCTTGTGGCTCCATGCGTTCCCGATAATCCTTGGCAATATCCGATGCAATGACTTTGATGCGTTCAGGTTTCTTCATCAATGTTTTCCACGGTTGTACACGTTTTTCAACCATTCGTTTTTCATTATCGTTCAAATCGGAGGTAATTTCCTCATACCCCTTTTTCAGATTTTCCTTGTCCAAAAACCATTGGGAAGGTCCCAACGTGTAACGGATGGGCTTGGTTGCACCATCGTTGATGGCATCAATCACACTATATTTGTCCAAATAATACTCAACTCTGCCGTTCTCGGTTCTGGTGCCAAACTCTTTATGTGTCTTGGGTATCGGTGTGCCAGTAAAGGCAAAACGTTTTGCATTAGGCAACACAGCCCGAAGTTCCATCTGATAATCGCCATATTCGGTGCGATGTGCTTCGTCGATGAGCACAATCACATTGTCGCGTTCGTCTGCAATATCGCCCAATTCACTGAATTTCTGGATTGTAGTAATAAAAACACCAGCGGGTTTATTCTTGATGATGGATTTCAAATCGCCAATACTGAACACTTGCCGAGCATTGGGAAACACGCAATCCAAGAATGTGTCGCCAATTTGGTCCTTCAAGTCTTTTCGGTCAACCACTATAAAGATTGTCGGGTCGTTTAGTGCCTCTGTCTTGCGTAGTTTATAGGCGGTGTAGAGCATGGTGAGCGACTTGCCCGAACCTTGGGTGTGCCATATAACGCCTTGCGCTTTGTTGGATTGGACAACGCGTTCAACAATCTTGTTGGCGGCACGGAGTTGCTGGTAACGCGCCACTTTCTTGATAATTTTGTCATCGTCGCGTTCAAACACAATGAAGTTTTGCAGTATGTCGAATATACGTTCGGGCTGGAGCAAGCCGATAATGCCGAATTTCATCTGTTCAAGTAGCTGACCATTGGGGAAACGCTCCACGTCGAAATGCATAAGGCCGTCTGCTTCGTCTTTGTACACACGACACAAGTTGTTTTCGGAATGTAGTAGAGGGTTGTCGAACTTGTTGGCAATAGTAGATTCCTTCCATTCGTTGAAATAAGACGACGACGCGCCCGGAATGCCATATTTGCTCAAACGTCCGTTGCAGGCAACGCCAAAAAGATGGCAGATGAAAAGTTTCTCGCTGCGACTGTGGTAGGTTTGGAACTGACGAACCCCTTCCAACCAGTTGGTTCCCCGTCGGGCGCACTGCTTTGCCTCGATGGGCACCAATGGTATGCCATTGACCAACAGACAGATATCTGTCCGAACATGCTGTACTGCATATTGATTAGTGACAATCAAGCTGTTGCTCCATAGATCATCAAAATTGATGAATCGAATGGTGCGGTCTTTATGATCGATGGTGAGTGTGACACCTTCGACAATCTGGTTCAAAAATTTCTCGTTGCCCTCGATGGGAATGGGATTACGCAAGTTGTTGAGTAGCGTATCCACTGCTATCTTTGCCGCCGAATGGGCTATGCCGTTCAGTTCCTTCACTTTTTCCACAAGAATAGGCTCTATCACTGCATTCGTCTGCAAACGATTATAGTTTTTCAGATCCTCCGCCGAGCGGTATTGCCAGCCCAACTGGGTGAGCCATTCGGTGACTTTGGATTCTACGGATTTGGATTCAGACAACTTGCTCATAAGTTTCTAATTTAATTATATAAACGCTGCCATATACAACGGTATATATGTTATTGATTCTGTTTTTTCAAGATTAAACTTGTTCAGTACCATGCAACGACCTATTTTGTTTGGCTCGTTAGTCAGTGCGTTTGTAAGCGATGAATGTCGCTTGTAGTCGTTGCCTGATTTTACTTCCAAGATAGACAGAAGATTTCTTTCTTGCAAAAGAAAATCCAGTTCGTTGCGGCTTTTGCGGTCGTAATAGTGTAGCTGATGCCCATGCTTTACAAGTTCGGTAGCCACAAAATTTTCAGTCAGAGCGCCTTCGTTTATGCTGAGATCTCCTTGCAGTACCTGCCATTGTACGTCATCGCCCCACATATTGCAAAGCAAGCCAGTGTCGAGCAAATATACCTTAAACAGGTTGCGATTCTCATACTGTTCAAAGGGCAGGTCCAACGAATGAGTGTTGTAGCAAAAAATAGAAACTCCAGCATCAGACAGCCATTGTGCGGCATCTTCGTATTTCTGCATGCTTGCCGTCTTTTCCAAATCGGAAAGCATAAAACGTTTTTTTTCTTTCGCAAGCTGTGATGGTACAGCGTCGAAAAAACGCTTGGCTCTGGTCTTTTGTTCAGCCGCATATTTGGATATATCAAGACGATAGCTATCGACAATTATGTTTTGCTGGTTGCGTGTCTCGGTAAAATCGGGATTCTCCAGATATGTGGCGACCACTTTTGGCATTCCACCCACTATGAGGAAAGTCCGATAGTGTTTCATCAGCTGTTCGTGCAGAAAGCCGTCAATGGCAGCTGTGTTTAGGTAGGATTGGCGTATTTGCTCGGTCAGTTGTTCGCTTACGCCGTTTGCCCACAACCATTCCTCAAAGTCAAGCGGGAACATGCGTATTTGCCGTTCGTAACCGACAGGATAGCTGCTCACTTCCGCATAGTTTATACCCAATAACGACCCAGATTCAATATAATCGAACCTACCATCCTCCACTAGAAATTTTATTGCTGTACGGGCATTGGGGCAACTTTGTATCTCATCGAAAAATATTAGAGTTTGTTTTTCAATGAACGGTCCATAACCCATAATGCTCAGTCGGCTGATTATTGAATTTGCATCCCTATTGCCCTCAAACGCCTGCTTGACTTCGGGGGTCTGTTCAAAGTTTATTTCAACGAAATGCTTGTATTGTTGCCGAGCAAATTCGCGCACAATGGTAGTTTTACCAACCTGCCTTGCTCCGCATATAAGCAGAGCTTCTTTCGATTGCTTTTTTTTCCACTGAATCAACTGATTGATAATTTTACGTTTAATATGTAACATAGTAACTTATTGCACAAATTACGATACAAATATAGTAACTTTTTGCAAGAAATTAGCCATATATACAGTAACTTTTTGCAAAGGAGCGTATAATTATTTTTTATGAGAAGTTTCAAAATGCTCAACTATGGTACCTTCGACAGGCTCTGTTGCGGTGCCTTCGACAAGCTCTGTTGTGGTGCCTTCGACAAGCTCAGGCACCGAAGGGGCGGTGGTTGAGTTTGTCTTCATTTCGGTGGTTGAGCTTGCCGAAACAACCGATGTCGAAACCACCGACATTTCAGGCCTTCCATATTGTGTATAGTTTCTCGACAGTTCTGGCAATTTTTCATATTCTCTATGAATCAGAGCCTCCTTTTTCTTCCTGCTCCAGCCTTGAACTTGTTTCTCCCTATAAAACGCCTCGTCAATTTTATCAAATTCTTCATAGTACAGCAATTTCACGGGAGGATGTTTCTTCGTATGATTAGCACCCTCACCAGCAAAATGCTGTTGCAATCGCAACTCCAAATTGTTGGTACTACCTGTATAGTAACTGCCATCATTGCAGAGTAGTATGTACATATATCCTTTCATAACAAATTAGATTTTGTTGCGGTGTCTTGTATCGGATGGAAGTTTTCATTTCAATTTATTATTCACCTTCACCCTCCCCGTCAGCAGATTCTGCATCAGCGATTTCTTCAAACGCTCAAGAATGGTGACTTTTTGTTGTTTATTGTTTATTTCGTTGTCAATGGCACTAAGTTTTTGTGTTATTTCAATTTGTTCTGCTTTAGTCTTCGGGCAAAGTACCCTATATTTTGAATACTCACTTTTATTAATTTGAGGCGTTGCGTTAATTCCAGCTACACTTTTGAAATGGTCTTTTCGGGCTGACATTGCATAATAGAAAAACTCAGCATTATTTTCATCATTCACGATAACCGAAGTGATTTGTTGATTTGTGCAACACTCTTTTGTTGTAATGCCAATTTTTCCGATTGTAGAACCTATACAAATCACACAAACAGCATTTTGAGGCAAAGTATAACTATATTTTATTCCTTTTTCTGAAACATATCTCTCAGTTTGTTCAATGTATTTTGCTGTATCAACATCACCAGGGGTAACAAACATAAAAC
The DNA here is from genome assembly GCA_017618935.1 of Bacteroidales bacterium. The sequence goes on from JAFZTG010000228.1 coordinate 8,536, forward strand.
CATGTTCTTTATCTGAAAACACATCAGGTTTTTCTGTTGGAGGTGTCTTTCCTGTTATTACTTCACCAAAATCCTTCACTTTTTTCACCACCCACCCCAACGGTACTCTCCCAAACTTCTCATCCACATAAAACTCATCTTCTTTGCGCAGGGTGCCATCGGGTTTCATACGGCCAGTGAGAAGGTTCTGCATAAGACTCTTTTTCAGGCGCTCGGCGGCGGATATGCTCGCTTGCACCGTTGCTATGGACTCGTCAACCTTCGAGAGAATGGCGGCTATGGCGGATTGCTCATCGGGATTTTGAGGTATTACAATACGAATATTACGAACTTCTTTTTTACCTATTTCAGTAAAGGTCGTTCCTTGTTCCAAACGCTCAAATTGAGTTTTATCATAGTGCAATAAATAAAACACAAGAGATCTTA
>JAFZTG010000229.1 GCA_017618935.1 Bacteroidales bacterium
ACCATCACCATCATCATCCATACTATGGCCCACGTCATCACGACTATCATAAATCGTATGGACCGGGATATGGTCATCGCCCACCTGTATCAAGCAATCATCGCTCAACGGTGAATACGCGTACGGCTGCCCCACAACATTCGTCTGCACATTCGGGTTCGGTGAGAACGTCATCAAGTTCGTCGGGTTCAAAATCGTATGAATCATCTACACGGACGTCGGCTCCATCTACACGGACATCAGCACCGGCAACACGTACATCGTCATCGTCTACGTCTTCTACAAGAACGTCGGCGCCAGCTACGAGAACGTCATCATCGTCGGTTAAGTCGTCAACTTCGAACTCAAGCTCTACAAGAACGAGTGCTCCTGTAAGAACATCGTCGACAACACGCACGTCGTCGGAAACATCAACGACAAAATCGTCGTCTGCAACACGCTCTTCGAGCAGTTCAGCACCAGCGACACGTTCTTCATCGGCTACGCGTACATCAAGTGGTTCGTCAAGTTCCTCGTCAGTACGGAGTTCTTCAAGCTCGTCGTCAAGTTCAAGTGGCTCGGTAAGAACATCGTCGGGTTCTTCTTCTACTAAATCATATAGTAGCGGCTCGCAAGGCAGTCGTTCGTCGTCGGCTACACGTTCAAGTTCGTCACGTGGCCCACAAGGTTCGCCGTCAAGCAGTTACAGTCGCCCAAGCAGCAGTTCGTCGTCGCACTCAAGCGGTGCAGTCCGTTCGAGCAGCAGTAGCAGCCGACCAAGCAGTTCGTCGTCGCACTCAAGTAGCTCGCATAGCAGTTCCCACAGCAGTTCTTCTACGAGAAGTTCACATCGTTAGTGGTTTTATTGATAGGAAATGAAAAAAAATGTTACATTTGCAAAAAATAATATCATTATGAAGAAAATAAGTTTATTGGCATTGGGCGTTGTAAGTGCTTTTGCTTTGCAAGCTCAAGATTTTGAAGATGCATTACGTTGCGGCGAAACATTTGTTGAAGGTAATGCACGTTATATGGCTATGGGTGGCGCTTTATCATCGTTAGGCGGAAACGTTGGTGCAATGAGTGTAAACCCAGCAAGTTCTGCTACACTCAAGAAAAGCGTGGCTGAATTTACACCGACTTACATTTATACGAAATCGGAAAACCATTATCTCGGATATGACAAAGCCATTACGAACTCATTGAAAATTCCAAGTTTTGGTCTTGTCGGTTACAAACAGTTAAAGCAAAATGATGTGTTCGTTTCTGGCGTTTCGTTCGGTTTTGCCATGAATGCAAACAACCGTTACGATGAAAACTTAAAATATTCGGGAACAAACAATGCATCTTCATTGACCGACGATTTCTTACGTTTGGCTCAAAAAGGCGTGCTTAACGAGGATTATGGACAATTGGCAGAAGACGTGTATTTGCTTGGTTGCGATGGAAAGGGAACGGCAAGTGAAAAATATTTTACCGATTTCGTTCCTGCAACAGGTTCTCCAAGCTACGGTGAGTATCAAGATTTTAAGATTGATAGAAGTGGTGTAAAACGTGAATTCCTGTTCAACATTGGTGTAAATTTCTCTGAATACGTATTTTTCGGTGCTGATTTGTCCTTCACCAATTTGTATTACAAAGAAACAAAAATGTTGACTGAAATTGACAAAGAAGGAACAAAGGCAGAACTGGGTGACTTCACGTATATGACCGATTTGGATGCCGTTGGTAGTGCTGTAGGTGGAAAATTCGGTATCATAGCACGTCCTGTAGAATTTTTACGTATCGGTGGTGCTATCCATACTCCTACGGTTTACAGCTTCTCGGAAGATTATGTTGCAAAAATGACATCATATTGGGATGTTGATCCAATGGATAACTCATTAAAAAACCAAGAATATACAGAAAAAGTAACGTATCGTAATGATTACACTATTGCTCAACCAATGAGACTTGTGGGTTCTTTGGGCTTTATATATAAGAATGTGTTAAATGTCGGTGTTGATATTGAGTCTATGGATTATTCTCAAGCAGAATTACGTTCTAACTATTCTTCAATGTCAGACCAGAATGCAGAAATCGCATCGGAATTACAAAGCGTTACAAACTTGAAGTGTGGTGGTGAATTCCGCTATGGACCATTCTTGTTCCGTGCTGGTTATGCAATGTATGGTAATCCTTACAAGAACGTAAAAGACAATTTCTATCGTAACGATTTCTCACTTGGATTTGGTTTGGCAACAAACGCATTCTACTATGATTTGGGATATGTTCGTGCAAAATCAAAACAATATAATACATTATACACGGATTTGGGCAATAAGAATGTCGAAGGTGAATCGACTATCAAACGTGATTACGTGATGTTTACTGCCGGATTCAAATTCTAAGGTGTACTAAAACTACCATTGAGAGCGGTTTCGAGTATTCGAGCCGCTCTTTTTTTCTACATATTACTTTGTGAACCACGTTCAAAGAAACGTTCAACTAATCATCGTAGTCATCATAATCATAATCATCATCGTCATCATCAGCAGACTTTGATTTTTTCGGGGTTTTCTCTTTCTTGCTTTTCTCTTGTTTTGCAGGTTTTTCTGTCTTATCCTTTTTTTCAGATTTTGCAGTTTTCGAAGACTTGTCTTTTTTCGACTTTTTAGGTTTCACACCATCATCGTCAAAATCATCATAATCGTCACTTTCCTCATCATATTCCTCCGTATCGTTTGACTTTGGTTTTGACGGAGATTCATCTTTTACCGTAACAGTCTCCTCTTCGGCCTGTGGCGATGCCGACGATTGTTCTGTCTCCTCATAATCTTCGTCATCCTCTTCTTCTTCATCTTTCGCCTTCTTTTTATCTTTTTCCTTTGCAGCCAATGCGGCAGCGGCCGCAGCTCTCTCCTCCTCTATGTCTTCGGGCCACTTATCGTAATTGGCATATTTTCCTTCGGTATCTTTAAGCAGATAATTATCAATATTCAGATATTCCATAGGATTCTCCTTGTGGGTAGCTGGCGGAACCAAATCCTTATCGTCATCTCCCTTATACGAACGTTTTCTCACAAGTGTGGAAGGAATCATACGCTTGGCACGAACTTTTGTTTCATACACCGACCAATCTTTCATATCTTTCCACACGGCATTACACCACTCCTCCACTTCCATACATTTTCCCGACGGAACTTTTTCGTATGCCATCAAACGCCCAAACGACATGGTTCCATACTCTGTAAAACGTGCTTCATGCATAAAACTTGAAAACTTCGTTACTATGATGGAATCCTGAATGCTCACGTCTATGTTGAAAATAATGCTCCCCTTTGTTTTCTCGGCAGCATGTGACGACAGATATATATCGGGGATTTGAACATAATTCGCATACGGGAAATATCCTTTCCCCTTGAATTTCAATTCTTTCCAATTCTTCGCTATCAGTTTTTGTCCCTTCTCTTTTTCAAACCACTTTTCAATGTTCCTATACAAACGAAGTTTACTTGTCCCATGACGAATCGGAATAGTGTCATACACAACAAATGGTTGACATACAACATTATATGCACAGCCTAACAAGAAAAATAACACTATGTAAAACCCTACTCTTTTCATACAAATCATTAACGTAAAATTCGCTCATTTTATTGAAAAACTGTTGCCATTGAGTAAATTTTATTATTCATTTTCACTAAAAATCCTTGTACAACAAATATTTACTCCGAATTTGCTTGAATTGTGTGAGGCCTTCCTGCCATGATGCCCGTATTTCGTCTTCGGATCTGCCTTCTTCCAACATTTTTTGCAATTCGGGCGTGCCAGCCAATTTCGTGAAAAAACTATTGAAAAACGGCTTTGTGCCCGTATAATTTTTATAAATCTCTTTCCAAATGCCAATTCGTATCGAAGTTACGCCATACAAAATAGTTATAGTTCTGTAATCGTATCCGTAGCACTTTTGGTTTTCATACATTGGTTTAGAAGCCCCCTGCTTGCTTTGGGGAACAAAGAAAAACGAGGTGTCGGCAAAATCGGGACAACCAATCATCTCAAACGGCCTGTCGGTGCCTCGTCCGCAACTCATCACCGTACCTTCGAACAAGCACAACGTAGGATACAATGCGATTGCCATACTGGTTGACAAATTCGGTGACGGAGCAATTGGCAAAGAATATCGAACTGTGTGGTCATAATTTTCACATAAAACGTATTGTAAATCACATTGAACGCCATTTGCCAGCCATTTCTCGCCATTTATCATTCGGGCATATTCGGCAATTGTCATTCCGTGAACAATGGGAACAGGGTGCATTCCAACAAACGACTTATATTTCATATCCAACACGGGACCGTCAACATAATGACCGTTGGGATTGGGGCGGTCAAGCACCAAAAATTTCACGTTGTTTTCGGCACAGGCCTCCATCACATAATGCATAGTGGAAATATAAGTGTAAAAACGGGCACCAACGTCTTGAATATCAAACACAACAATATCAACATCTGCCAAATCCTCTTTCGTCGGTTTTTTGTGTGAGCCGTACAACGAAACCAAAGGCAAGCCCGTTACATTGTCAACACCGTCGGCAACCTTTGCTCCAGCGTCGGCAGTGCCACGAAAACCGTGTTCAGGAGTCAAAATCTTTTGAACTTGAACTCCACATCTCAATAATGTATCGACTAAATGCATATTTCCCACCATCGATGTCTGGTTTCCAACTACCGCCACACGTTTGCCTTGCAACAACGGCAGATATTCCCCCATCCGTTCCGCACCAACAATAGGTCGAACTGCAACACTATCCAACACAAGTTTTCCTTGAGAGACATCATTTTTTGACGTATTTTGCGAAAAACACGAGGTTGTCCCCAAAAGTAACACACAGAAATACAATAGTTTTTTCATCATTTCATTATCTTTGCCACGTATGAATACTGAACTTTATATAGCGAAACAAATTTTACCGCATAAAGATACGGCAAATATATCAAAACCTATCGTAAATATCGCGATTATTGCAATTGCTTTGGGATTAGCCGTTATGCTCATTGCCGTTTCGGTCATCGTAGGGTTCAAATCAACCATATCGGAACAAATTTTCGGATTCTCGTCACATATAGAAATCGTTAATTTCGACTCCAATACCTCGTTTGAGTCTTTGCCAATCACAAAGAACGAAAATCTGATTCAAAACATTGAAAATGAAGAGGTTGTGATTCACGTTCAAACATACGCCACAAAACCGGCAATCGTCAAAGTAAACGGTACGGCACGAGGAATCATAGTGAAAGGGATAGATAATTCATACAATTGGGATTTTATTGAAAATCACCTTGTTGCAGGCGAAAAAATATCCTTTCCCGAAGACACCACGACTGACAATGTCATTATCTCAAAGATTCTTGCAAATCTATTACAACTATCTGTAGGTGATAAGTTTACGACTTCGTTCGTTCCCAACGATTCCAATAAAAAAGTACGTAAACGTAGTTTTATCGTTACAGGCATTTATGAAACACACCTCAACGAAATCGACGACCGTTTCATCCTTGCCGACATTCGCCATATACAAGACCTGAACAACTGGGATTCCGACCAATGTTCGGGCTACGAGGTTTTTCTGAAAGACTACAAACATTTGGATACCGACAAGGAACGTATTGAGGAAATTTGTGGCTTCGACATTTCGCCCGACGTACAACGACTTCGGGTAGAAACCCTACAGGAAAAAACACCGCAGATTTTCGACTGGCTTTCGCTTCTCGATATGAACGCATGGCTCATCATCGCCTTGATGATTCTTGTGGCGGGAATGAATATGATTACGGGGTTGCTCGTCATCATTTTGGAAAAAACGACAATGATAGGCATTTTGAAAGCATTGGGCGCTCAAAACGTGAGCATTCGTAAAATATTTGTTTACGTGGGTAGCATGCTTATCACCAAAGGATTGTTCTGGGGTAACGTAGTGGGATTGGGACTATGCTTTGTACAACTGTTTTTCCATCAGTTCACACTCGACCCGACAGTGTATTTTATGTCGTATGTTCCTATAAAAATCAACGTTTTATACATTATCATGTTGAACATCAGCACGTTTATTCTTACGTCAGCAATGCTGATATTGCCGTCGATACTGATTACAAAAATATCGCCATCGGAAGCAATTCGTTTTGATTAAGTTTCAAATAAAAAACATACATTTGCACAAATAGATTTACAATGGATTTACAGTCTCCTCAAAAAGAAATATACGCAAAAGAGCGTTTTTCGGCTCTGCAGGCACAACGTTTGGCACAAGAAATCGCATTTGGTCCCGTCGTGTTCCAAGTGTCACGCCTCATGGTCAAGTTCGGCATTTTTCAAATGTTAGATGATGAGAAAGAAGGACTTACGATGGACGAAGTCGTTGCAAAGACGAAACTTTCACGCTATGCCGTCCAATGTCTGCTTGAATCGTCGCTCACCATAGGAACAATTCTTTTGAAAGACAATAAATTCAAGTTGGCAAAAGCTGGCTGGTTTCTGATTCATGACGATATGGCCCGCGTGAATATGGACTTCAACCACGACGTAAACTATTTGGGACTGTTTGATTTAGAGAAAGCGTTAATCGACGGCAAACCCGAAGGACTGAAGGTTTTTGGGACATGGAAGACAATCTACGAAGGACTTTCGCAACTGCCTGCGCAAGTACAGAAAAGTTGGTTCGGTTTCGACCATTTCTATTCCGATAATTCATTCAAACAAGCGTTGGAGATTGTATTTGCCAACAAGCCCAAAACATTGCTCGACGTGGGTGGCAACACAGGTCGTTGGGCATTGCAGTGCGTTGGTTTTGACAAAAACGTGAAAGTGACCATTATGGATTTGCCACAGCAATTGGCTATGATGCGTGAGCAAACCAAAGGGATTGACGGAGCCGACAGAATTTTTGGTCACGGGGCCGATTTGTTGGATAAAAATGTTCCTTTCCCGACCAATTTCGACGCTATTTGGATGAGCCAGTTCCTTGACTGTTTCTCCGAAGAAGAAGTCACGAGCATCCTCACCCGTGCTGCAAAATCAATGAACGACAACAGTCGATTGTATATTATGGAAACATTGTGGGATCGTCAGCGTTTTGAAACGGCCTCGTATTGTTTGACGCAAATCAGCATATATTTCACAGCGTTGGCAAACGGGAACTCAAAGATGTATTATTCTGGCGATATGATTCGTTGTGTTGAAGACGCCGGACTAACCGTAGAGACAATTCACGACGGACTGGGACTTGGTCACAGCATAATTGTTTGTAAACTGAAATAGTCTAAAATCTTTTCAGTAATCGAAATTGGCATTTGAGATTGTTTTTTGCCATTTCAATAAGAAAAAACGGGAGAATAAAAAAAAGCAGTATTCTTTTGCACTCGGTTTTATAGGCGTATTAAACAAAGTGACATGAAAACTGTATCTGTAAAAACAATTATTGCGAGTTTGTTTCTCACGATTGCTTCTCTTGGATTATCTGTTGCACAAACAAACAAAACAACATCAAACCTTGATTTTAGCTTATTCACCGTTTCAAATGCCAGTGCAGATCATAATTTCAGCTTTCACTGGAAATCGAATACGGATTGTAAATATTTTGCTCTCGAATATTCAACCGACGGCACGAACTTTTATACTATCGACAAAATTAACTCGACAGATAAAACGGATTATGAATATCTCTGGAAACACGATTTCTCTGACATTGCAGTTGCATATTTCAGAATTAAGAAAGTAAAAGACGAAAACGATTATGTGTATTCGCAAGTTATTACAATGAGCACGCAGAAAAATGCGTCTTCTACTGGCAATGTAAGCGACAATTCTGTAAAACTGCAAGTCAATCTTGAAGATTGCAGAAGTTTTGCCCTTGAAAACAACAAGAAACTGAAAATTGCCCAAGAGGAAATCGCAAAAGCTGGCTACGACAAGAAAGCGGCATTTGCAAACTATCTGCCAAAAGTATCTGTTTCTGGCGCTTACATGTATAGTGACGCAGACATACAACTATTGAGCGACGAGCAGGATAACGCTCTACGAAATATGGGAACGGCTATGGGACAAGAACTTGGTGGTTCTTTGGTTCAAATGCAACAAAATGCGGCAACTACGGTTCAACAAATTATGGCGAATCCTGCTGCCGACCCTGCTTTGGCAAACCTGATAGCCAACAGCCCTACCGTTCAGCAAATGTTGCAAAAACTACAGACAACCGACATTAATGCTTCACTGAATCCAACTGTGGCAAGCATGAACGAGTTGGGCGGAAACATTGCAGATGCTTTCCAACTTGACACCCGTAACATTTACGCAGGTATGATTTCGGTTGAAGAGCCTTTGTTTCTTGGTGGTAAAATCGTCACTTACAATAAGATAGCCAAGGCAAAACAAGAATTGGAAACAACGAAATATAGTGCCGAGGAACAGGAAACAATTATTGAGACTGACAAATTATACTGGCAAATCGTTTCTCTTTCAAATAAACTGAAACTGACGGAGAAATATGTGGAATTGCTTCAAACTATGTCGGAAAACGTTGAAAAAATGGCTGGCGAAGGCGTTGCTACCGCATCCGACAAACTTTCGGTAAAAGTTAAGTTGAATCAGGCGGAAACTGCCTTGCTGAAAGTGCGGAATGGCTTGGCACTGTCGAAAATGTTGTTGTGCCAACATTGTGGCCTCGACATCAACACCGACATAATGCTTGCTGACGAGACGTTGGAGGAAGTGCTTGTTTCGGAAGCTCCGTTGCAATACACCGAAGCCGAGATTATGGAAAATCGTCCAGAGTTGAAAAGCCTTAATTTGGCAACGGAACTCTATCATCAGAATGTGAACCTGACCCGCTCCGATTATCTGCCGACAGTTGCGGCTTTCGGAAACTACGTGGTTACCAATCCATCTTGTTCGAATGGTTTCCAAAACGAATTTGACGGATTCTGGAATGTGGGCGTTGTGGCAAAAATTCCTATCTGCCAATGGGGCGAAGGATACAACAAAGTTCGCAAGGCAAAGGCAGACGAAAAAATTGCTCAATATAAATTAGATGATGCCAAAGAAAAGATTATGCTTCAGGTCAATCAGTACGAGCGACAGATTGAGGAGGCGAAATCGCGTGTGAAACTGGCAGAAGAAAAAATGAGTGATGCCGAGGAAAATCTTCGTATGGCAACGCTCGGTTTTGAGGAAGGTGTGATTCCGTCGTCGGGATTGACCGAAGCCCAAACTGCTTGGTTACAGGCACATTCGGAATATATTGACGCAAAAATAGACTGGATTATGGCAAAAGTCTATCTTCAAAAAGCAACTGGTATGTTAAATAAATAAAACAAAATAAACTATGGCAACAGATAAACAACAAACAGTAAACACAATTGCAGCCCTTGCCGTTTTGGCTAGCATTATTGGTGTGGTATGTGTAGTAGGAATCCTCACTTTCGGAAAGAACGATGAGATTCTTCAAGGTCAAGCCGAAGCGAATGAATATCGTGTTTCGAGCAAGGTGCCTGGCCGACTTTTGGAAATTCGCGTACACGAAGGTCAGAAGGTGAAAGCTGGCGATACACTTGCGATTATCGAGGCTCCCGAAGTTGAGGCAAAAATGGCACAAGCCGAAGCTGTGAAGACCGCTGCCGAAGCCCAAAATACAAAAGCAGAGAAAGGTGCTCGCCGTGAACAAATCCAGGCAGCATACGAAATGTGGCAAAAGGCAAAAACGGGTAAGGAAATCACTGAAAAATCATTCAACCGTATCAATAACTTGTACAAAGAAGGCGTGGTAAGTGCGCAAAAATACGATGAAGTGAAAGCACAATACGATGCCGCCGTTTCTACCGAGAAAGCCGCTCACGCACAATATTCCATGGCTGTGAAAGGTGCTCAGGAAGAAGACAAGGAAATGGCTGCCGCACAAGTGAAACAAGCCGAAGGAGTTGTTGCCGAAGTTAATTCTTATATAAACGAAACGATTTTAACTGCATACGCCGACGGCGAAATCACCGAGATTTATCCTCACATAGGTGAATTGGTTGGCACAGGTGCGCCAATCATGTCGGTTGCAATGATGAACGACATGTGGACGACATTCAACGTTCGTGAAGATTATCTGCAAAAAATGCAAATCGGTACGGAGTTCGAAGCGTATATCCCCGCATTGGACACGTCGGCAACGATGCGAATTGATTATATGAAGGATTTGGGCGATTACGCCGCATGGAAGTCAACGAAACAAACTGGTCAATATGACTTGAAGACGTTCGAAGTTCGTGCAACGCCGAAAGATGACGTGAAAGGACTTCGTCCGGGAATGACGGTTTTGTATAAGATTAACGAAAAGAAATAATTCTAACGGGTAGGAATTATGCAGAAACTTCGCAAGATATTAGCCGTTGCGAAACGCGAGATTTTTCGACTGACAAGTCGTCCGCTGTATCTTTTCAGCATGATACTTGCCCCATTGTTCTCGTACATTTTCTTCACGACATTGATGGCCGACGGTCTTCCAAACGACCTGCCAATCGGTGTGGTTGACGAAGACAATACCTCGGTTACGCGGCAAATTATCCGTAACCTCGATGCGTTCCAGCAATCAAAAATTGTGGAACAATACAGCAGTTTTGCCGAAGCCCGCAAAGCCATGCAACAAGGTAAAATCTACGCTGTTTACTACATTCCGCAAGGAACGACGCAATTGGCTCTTGCAAGCAAACAACCAACTATTTCGTTCTACACGTCGGCAACCTTTTTGATTCCCGCTTCGTTGGAATACCGTGATATGAAAATGATGTCGGAATATGCTGCCGGAGCAATTACGCGAAGCACTCTCTACGCCAAAGGTTACACCGAATCGCAGGCAATGGCGATGTTGCAGCCTGTTAAAATGGAAATGCACGCCATAAACAACCCGTCGTTGAATTATTCGATTTATCTGTCAAATTGCTTGTTACCGGCAATTCTGAGTTTGCTGATTATGCAAGTGACCATATTCTCCATTTATTCGGAATTGAAGGAAGAAACCTCGAAAGAATGGCTTGCAATGACCGACAACGATGTGTATGCCGCCATATTTGGAAAACTGTTTCCGCAGTTCATAGTTTGGTTGTTGATGGGATTCGCATATCTTGTGTTGCTCTATGGATATTTTCATTTCCCGCTCCACAGCGGATTATTGCCGATGGTTATCCTAATGGTGACGCTTGTGATTGTAAGTCAAGCATTTGCCGTATTCCTTTGTGGTGCCGTTCCGTCACTTCGTTGGGCGTTGAGTTTGGCTACACTTTGGGGCGTGCTTTCCATTCCTATCAGTGGGTTCTCGTTCCCTAAAATGGCATTTCCACCAGCATTGCAAGGAGCTTCGTATCTATTCCCTATGCGTTACTATTTCTTGGTGTATGTTGACCAAGCCCTCAACGGACGACCATTCGGCTACACGTGGATTTACTACGCCCTGCTGTGTGCGTTCCTGTTGCTTCCGATAGTCGTGATGCGACGCTTAAAGAAATTCCTGTTGGAATATCATTATCAAATTTAACTCGATGAAATGGCTCTTTAACATATTGGATGTTTGGCTACACGAACTTGTACGTGTATTGAAGGATGAAGGCGTGCTGGTGTTCTTCTTTGTCGTCCCACTTTTGTACCCGCTTTTGTACGCATATCTTTATAATAATGAGGCCGTTAAAGAAGTTCCAGCCGTAGTTGTCGATAACTGTAAGACGGCAATGAGCCGTGAGTTTCTACGAAATGTTGACGCAAGCGCCGATATAAAAATCGTGGCTCACTGTGCCGATATGCAAGAAGCGCAAGAATTGATTCGTCAGCACACTGCGTATTGCCTTATTTATGTTCCCGCCGAGTTTCAGAAAAACATATTGGAAGGAAAGCAATCCGTTGTGGAACTTTACAGCGACATGAGCGGTTTGTTATACTACAAGGCCGTTCTCAGTTCCTGCACCGAGGTTTCGCTGTCGATGAACCAAGACATTAAGGCACAGCGACTTGTGGGAGCCACCAAAGAACAGGCGGAAACGTTCGCCTATCCAATCAAATATAAATATGTGCCGATGTTCAACACGCAAAGCGGTTTCGCCACATTTTTGATTCCTGCCGTGCTGATTATGATTATTCAGCAGACCTTGGTATTGGGCGTTGGCATGTTGATGGGCGACGAGGAAGAACGGAGACGAAAAGGACTTGTTTTGGAACACATACAAGATAAAAAACCACTTACGATTCTTCTTGGAAAATCGGGCGTCTATATCACGTTGTATCTTTTTGTGAGCGTGTATTTGGTGTGCATTGTCCCACGACTTTTCGGTTTGATTCAGATTTGGCAATGGCAAGAACTAATAGCGATGATGTTCCCATATATTCTTGCGTGTGTATTTTTCAGCATCATCATTTCAACCTTCGCCAAAGACCGTGAATCGTTCATTGTGTTGTTCGTGTTCATGTCGATTCCGATGTTGTTTATGACAGGTATTTCGTGGCCAGGCTCCTCTATTCCAGCCGTTTGGAAAGCATTGTCATACGCATTCCCGTCAACCTTGGGAGTGAACGCATTTGCTCGTATTTCCGAAATGGGCGCGCTGATGGAAGATGTCCGTCCCGAAATAATCGGTTTATGGATTCAGACGGCTGTTTTCTTCGTGATAGCGTGGATATTGTATCGAAAAGAATACAAAAACAACAATAACGCATAATTTGTTGCTCCCCCAGAAACAAAGATTCTTCCTATTTTATTGATTTTCAGCACGAATTATTTGGTGCAGAAAATGTTCATACTTCTCACAAAAAAATACTGCTGATACGTGATTTACGTAAATTACTTTTTATTACATTTGCAATGCTTTTGAAAAAGATAGTGTTTTCAAGGCAAACGGTTTTTAATTATAATTGTATGAATGCAAAACAAATTATCGGATTGTTGGTGACATTGGTTATCACAATCTTTTTATGGGCAGTTCCCACTGATTTTTATGGAATTGAAGCATTGACGGTTGTTCAGCAACGTGTAATCGCAATGTTCGTGATGGCTGCGTTGCTGTGGATTTTCGAACCAATCCCCAACTGGACGACCTCGGTGCTGGTGATTGTGCTTTCGTTGCTGACGGTCTCAAATAAAGGTATTGGATTTTTATGTACGCCCGAAGCTGGCGAACTTGTGGTTTACACAAAAATAATGTCTGCATTTGCCGACCCGGTTGTTATGCTTTTCTTGGGCGGATTTGTGCTGGCAATTATGGCTTCGAAATACGGACTTGACGTGACGCTTGCGAGAATAATGCTGAAACCGTTCGGCAAAAATCCTCGTATGGTGTTGCTTGGCTTCTTGATTGTGATTGCGGTATTTTCAATGTTTATGAGCAAC
>JAFZTG010000230.1 GCA_017618935.1 Bacteroidales bacterium
ACGTAAATCAAACATTCGCTGAACGTAATTCTTGACAATATCGACATCCAAAATATCACACCTTGATTGTTCTGCAATCCCGAAGCGAGTTGAGAAAACTCGTCACCACTTTCCGAAGCGAGTACGGGATATGTTTCCCAATGTTGGTTCAACAGGTTTTCCTTTGTTTGAGCAAGTTCCAACGCTTGATTGGCAACGTCCAACGCTTGGTTTGCAAGATTGTTTGCCGACGAAATGCCGTTACCCAAAGCATTTGCCATTGCGTTCATTGCCGATGAAAGTCCGTTGCTTGTGTCGTTTATGGCGTTTCGCACACCTTCCTTTGTAGCCACTTGGTCGGACAACTGAATTTGCAGACTTGCACCGTATTCAACTATCCGTAGTAGGTTTTGAATATCGCTCACGCCAAGTGAACGGATTGTATTGTCAACGAGTATGGGATAGCCGTAATAAGCCGACGACGCTATGAGTTTTACCTGCGTGTTGCCTATGGCAAGTTGCATATTTGAAAGAATACGGTTGATACTTGAAAAGTTCACGCCCATTTCTGCCTGTATCGGGGCTATTCGTTGCCCTAATTGTGCTTGGGTAACGTAGTCCGAATCGTTCTCCAAATCGCTCAACTTTGAAGCACCAACGTAATCCAACCGACCTGTAAAGGGGTTGAATTTCTTTTTCAGATATTGTGCGATTTTACTCATTGGTTATGGTTGTTAGCGTTTTATTTATCAATGTTTTGTCTTTGGCGAATGCCTGCATAACGCTCCAAAACTCGTTAAACTCCTCGTCGGTGAGTGTATCGACGAATTTCCCGATGGCGTTGATATGTTCGGAGCGTGGGCTTACCTGCGACACTTCCACTTCCTCGTTGCTTATCGGTTGTGGGTTGGGTTCTTCCGTCTGTGGCTTTTGCAACAATGTTACCATTTCGTCTTTCGACATTCCTGCCAAGCCACCAAGCACGTCTGCGTGTTTTATGGCAAGGTTCGTAGCTGTTTTCTCCAAAATGCCCACAAGCGACATTCCGCCTATCGAGTATTCGGGTTTCAAATGCTCCAAATCCTCAATCTTGCACTCCAAATCGTCTATTTTGTCCTCTAATTCTTCGGAATACTTGTTGGCGTTGTCAAGTTCCTTTTGCAACTCTTCAAGTTTGCTTTCAAGTTTTGCTTTCTCCGTTACCATTTCATCATATCGACGGTCTTTGTCTGCTTGAATGAAACGATGTTCCAAAAGGTTTTCACGCACTTGCATAATTGCCCCGAAGCCACCAAACTTATCGTCACTAAAACCGTTCAATTTGCTTTTGTCGAACCCCATCATTCCAAGAATGTCCTTTACAACATCTCCTGTTGGTTCTTGTTTTGGCAAGGCTGGACGTAATGGTTCTTCTAAATCGTCATTTGATTTTGATGTATTAGAAGGACACCAATTATTTATTGTTCCGCTCTGTAAAGGTATTTTGTTGTCATAAAAAGTAGTCACTCCATTTGATGACTTAATTAAACAATAAAATGCTGTGTATTGTTTGTCTTGAAGAATCTTATCTATGGCTTCGTTAAACTCATCAACGAGTTCCATTCTTTTTTCTTTATCCGCTTTCTTTGTGTTAAACTCTTTATAAAAAGTTGAATTATCGCTTTCGTCGAGATATACATTCAACTTAATAAACAATCCGCCTTTTGCTTTTTCAGAAACAATTCTACGGAGACTATTAATTATCTGAATGACTTCGTTAACGCTGTATGTTTTCGTTTCCATTTTTTTCAAATTTTAGATTTAGAAATAGGGGTTATTCTTATAAAGTCCAATCGGAAAGCAGGAATTTCCTTGTGTTTGGAACGTACACGAATGATTAGGAAATTCGTGAATAGTTTTATGATACTCGTTCCGTACATTGCAAGGTCTTTCTGCGTGCATTGCACCGATTCCGACGGAGATGTCAGTATAAGTTCCGTTTCGTTGGAAAGCAGGTCGTTTTCGCCAATGCGTATGCCTGTAAGCACACAGGTTTCGTTTCCCAACTGCAAAACCGTTTCACTTTCCGAAACCTGCACACCAATCGGGGTTACGATTGTGTCGTACCCCAATCTGTGCCAACGTTCCTGTTCCAATTCAACAATCCTACTTATCATATTCCAAATAGATTTTTACGGTGTATTTGTTCCGTCGTGGTTGGTTGTAGGAATAGTACAGACCACTCGTTGCGATTGGCGTTTCTTCCTTTTCCTCGACGGTGAATTTCATACTTGTTCCCGATGTCACGTCGATTGGCTTGTCAAACTCCACCTTGTTGCCGTTGAAAGAGCAATCGTGCAGGTTTTCGCACGAATAGATTGGCGAGTTTGCCACAATCACATCGGTTTTGTTCATACAAATTGAGAGTGAGCCGAGTTGAGCCGATAGAATATCCTTGACGGTCGTGTTGTCGTTTTCGTCGGTGTACTCCAAATGTGTCATTTTGGTACACGTGTCGAGTTCGGCAAAGCAACAAAAACTTTTGATTTTTCTTACTTTGGCAGGAAGCACGATGGTTTTCTCAAACACGTCGCCAAACGTGAAATTGTTGCCACCTGCAAGACGGTCGGGAATTTCTATTTCTGCAACGTAAAGCATAACTCCTAATTTTCAAGAACCAAATAAAAGTCGAGAAGCACGTCCGACGTGCCTTTGTTCGTCAATGTCAAATCCATTTCCGACGAACGTGCAGGAATGCCGTCAGCCGAAAAGTCGTACACCACGTTTTTCAGTTCCACGTTGCCGTTGAACGTGAGCAACATTGCGTTTGTGCCTTTGGGCAGGATTTCCTGTTGTGCGATTTTCAGGAACAACGACACCTGCGAAAGGTTCGTATTAGCCGATACAGGCACGATGAACGCACCCGTACATTTCGCATAATTCTCCAATAGTTGTTCTGAAAGCACCGTTTCAGCACCAGCAGGCACTCTTACTTCCTGCCATATTTGAAAACTTCTTTTCATTTCTAACAGACTTTTTTATAGATGAATAAAACATAAAGGTCAAAGTTTGAGATGTCCATACCACAAGCCGTTTCCACCATATCGGCTTTCTTCGACACCACGAAAGAGATGTTTCTCTTGATAGGTTCGTCAAAGTTGAAAATCGCCTTACGGAATGGTATTTTGTCGGTTGCCGAAAACAGAAGCAAGTCCGTCTTGTTCGGAATCACTTCGTTGTCAGTTCCCGATATTGTGAAATTGACGTGTATGTCGGAGTTCAACACACGGTCAATGCCGTTTGCAGTCATTATAGGATAAAAGAACATTGCAGTCGGTTCGTGGTCGAACACAAACTGAAACTCGTTGCCGTAGGTGGTTTCTCCGTTGGAATTGTTTGCAATATACTTTGAGATTTGAGCCGTCGGTATGGTTTCGTATTGCTGTCCGTTGAACCAATAGTGTGAACGGCTGTATTGAATGCCGTTGATTGTTACCTCGTCGCTCGGTTGTGGTTCTTCCACTATGTCGGGGGCAGTCGGTTCTTCGGGAATCACAGGTTCTTCGCCCAATGCTTCAGCAGGTTGTGAAACAGGGTTCACTGCGACAGGTTGTTGCGGTTCTTCGCCCTCTTCGCCACCGTCAACCCACGCTTGGTGTGCCGTTTCCCATTCTCCGTATGCCGTTATATATGCTTCGTAGTTGTTGTATGCAGTCCACGCTTCCGACAATTCCTGCCATTGTGCGTGTGCTTCGGTCTGTGCCGTGTATTCGGCAAGTGCCACGTTGTATGAAGCGAGTGCCGTTTGATACGCATTGTATGTTATCACGTCTTCCTCATACATTTCGTCTAAAAGTCGGAAAGCCCTTTCCAATGCCTGTCGTGCTTCCTGTCCCGTAGGTTTTCCTTTTAGGCGTAGTTGTTTTGTTTCAACGAAATCAAAGCCCTTGCTTTCGTCAACTTCCTTGTCGGAACACACAAAGACGATGTTGAAATCGTTGTTTTTGATTCCCGAAATCTTAATTTCGGATAGGTTCACGTTCAAATTCACGTTCAAAGCCACGTCGTACCATTTGTGTCTGCGATTGCCGTATGGCACGCTCGTCATAAATGGCAGTACAATCAAGTCACGGCAGATTTGTTTTCCGTCGATGATGATGGAAATCTTGTCCAATGTGCGTTTATACTCAAACAATGCGTCGTTTTTGCTTTCAAAAAACACTGCACGTATTGATTTAACGCCTATCGGTGTCGTAGTCTGTATGTAGTCGCTTTCGCTTGGAACGGTAAAGAACATTGTTGTAAGTTTTTGAAAAAAGTCGGTCGTGTCGCCTATAACACGACCAACTTCCAACTATGACAAATACACTTGCTTACGCTTTGTTGGTTTTGATACCGTGAAAGATGATTCTCACTGCACGGTGTTCGGGAGTTTCGCCCGAAAGGTTGTATGCCTTTGGCAAATACAACGTCGGGATAATGTCCGTCATCGGAATGAAAATCTTTGCACAGTCAAAGGCGTGGTAACCCATCAACTCTTTGTCGCCACCATTTTTACGGAACACCTCGTTTGACGAGCGTGGGTACAGGATTTTGTCGCCCTGTTTGATTTCCAACTCGCCACCTGCGATGTTTTCGTCAATCTTGCCGTAGGTTGCCGACTTGATTGCTTCTTCCGAACTTCCCGAAACGGTTGCTTCCAACAACTGCATACCTGTAAGATATGCGTATGTGCTTGCTTCCAACTTACGGTTGTTCACGTTGGTGATACCGACTTTTTTGGTGTCCGATGACTGCATTAACTCAACGGTCGTTTCAGCACCCAAATAGCGTGTTGCGTACATTGAGTAGTCAACCGTGTGCAACACACCGTTAATCAAAGCGTCAGCGACTGCCTTGTCGATTTTGCCCATACGAGCCTCGAACTCTGATTTTCCTCTTGTGAACCACGTTCCTATGAACGGATTTCTACGTACTTTTTTTGAAATTTCTTCTGCCATTTTTACAATAGTTTAATTAGTTATTACTCTGTTACATAAGGTCAACTCCGTCAACTTGGTTTTCAAAATCGACTTCATCGTCAGCACCCTGCACCGTGTCAACATCGGAGTTCACCGTGTCGGGAGTTTCGTGAAAAGTCTTTTCCAAATCGTAGTTTGAGGGTAGTTGGTCGAAATTTGTGATGTTGCCGACACCAGGCAACGGCACTTGTTCATCGTCGCCACCCAACGAAATCTTGTTTTCGCCCAAGAAATTGTTGGCAAGCGATACGCCACCTGCTGCACCGATACCAAGTCCCACCATTTTGAGGTGTGGCTCTTTCACTAACAGGCTTGTCGCCAAACCAACGCCCACCGTTGCAAGTGGAGCGACGATTTTCGACGCAGTTCCGTCAAGTCCGAGCAGGTCAGTACCCGATACCGAATCCTTTTTGCTCACAAATTTTTGCACCAAAGAACCTACGGCAAGACCGCCCACAAGGCAAAGTCCCTTTACTCCGTAGTCCTTTACAGACACTTTGCCCAAGCCAGTGCTTGTGCTTCGTCTGCTTTTACGTCTTTTCTTTTTTTCTGCCATTTTGTTATGATTTTTAATGAGTTATTACTTCCTACAATAGATTGATGACTTTGTGGCTCGCACGTGCTTTTCTACGTCTGCGAATGCCGTTCAACGCCTTTTTCTTGTTGTTGTTGTCGATGAGTTTGTACACACCGTAGCCAACGCCAAGACCACAGAGGATAATACCCCCGATTTTCAGTTTCTTCTTTGTGCTTTCTGTAAAATTGAAATTCATAATGCCTCTCTTTTTATTGTTGTTACCGTTTACTATTCTTGAAAAAAGTTCCTGTGAACACGTCGTTACCCCGTATGCCTTTTTCAAAGCCGTTTCGGTTGCGTCACCGAAATAGCCGTCGGCAGTAACGCCAATCTTCGATTGGAGTGCCATAGTGTTTGAGCCTTTCATTCCTTTCGCTAAAGGAAAACTTTCGTTTACGTATGTTGCCATTTTCTTTCTCTTTTTATGTTATTCACTTGTTGTTGATTTGTAGATTGCGTACCCAATGCCACCTACCACCAATAATCCACCACCGATGATGGCGACTTTTTTGAAAGTGCCGTTGCCGTCGTTGTTCACGTCGGTCGGCACATTCTCCATCTCCTCGTTTTTCGGTGTAATCATATTTTTCACGGTTGTGGTTACGATTGCCTTTGCCGTGTCTTTTATATTTGAGTTCGCAAACTTTTCTTTCGCATTGCTGACAAGTTTTTTTGACGAGTTGACAATTTTGTCTTTCGCTTTTGTCGCCACCGTTTTCGCCAATTCCTTGACTTTGCCACTCGCAAAGATTGATTTCAGTTTTGAGAGTATTCCTGCCAAGATTCCACTTGCCGAAGCCGAGCCACTTGCTATGGTTGCCGTAGCCACCACGCCAAGCCCTGCAAATTGCACGTAGCCGTTTTCAATAAGCCCGAACAATCCGTTTACGGCAGTTTCCTGTATCACGTCAACTTCCGTTTTCGTTTCCGAGTAGGTCACGTTCGGGTCGTTGGTCGATGTCGCACCCTGCTTTTTCAGTTCGGCTTCATCTTCGTCGTACATTTTGCTGATGTTCTTTTGGTTTTTGAGGGCTGTTTCTTTCAGCGTGTCCTTGCTGAACGTGTCGCCACCTTTCCAAACCTTTTTAGAACCCTTTTGCAGGTATTTTACAAGTTTTGATTCCTTGCCACCTATCTTTGTGAACGCATTACGCAACTTTTCGTAGCATTCTTTCGATTTCTTGTATAAATCCGATGTCAGCCCCATCTGTAACGCTTCCGTTTCCGAGAGTGTTGCAGGGTACATTCGCTCTGCCATCTTGAACATATTCAAACTGCAAGCCATTAGGATTATGGCACGGCACACAAGCGTTATGGGATTGTATTTGATAACGAACTTTACAATCTTCTTGACTGCCTTTTTGATTGCGTTGCCTGTCTTTTTTGCAACTTTTGCCGTTGTCTTTGCAACTGCTTTGGTCGCTTTTACCGTTGCTTTGACAGGTGCAGTGACAGCCTTTTTCGTAACCTTGACAACTGCCTTTCCTGCTTTCTTTACGGCACTTTTCACGTTTTTGAATAGTTTCTTGCCGTTTAGCGTGTTTTGTTCAGCTTCGATGAGTTTAGCCAACACCTGTTTTTGTTTGGCGTTGTCGGTCGTTTGATATGCCTTTTTAAGGTTTGATATGGTCTTGCTTGCTTTTGCAAGTCGCTTTACCTGTTGCTTCTGTTGTTTCGTCTTTTTTGAGAACAACGCTCCGAGTTGGTCTTCCACGTTGTCGTACTGCTCGTTGGTAAGTCCAATGCCACAAAGCGTGTTTACGGCACTTTCGTTGTCCCAATTGCCGAGAGCGTAGCCAAGCACGCCCATCACGTTCTCAAACTCCGAATTGTCATCGACGTATGCCAACGGATTCTCCGACACCTGTTTGATTTTCTTTGCAATGAGCGACTTCGCTTCTGCCTTGTTCTTTTGCTTAAGATTACGAAAAAACGCTTTGCGTCGGTTTTGTCTGCGAAGCGTTCCCAACGATTGCAGGTACATTCCGTATTCATCGTCGCTCAATCCGTCGCCCGATAGCCGTGTGAGAACTGCTTCGTACGTTTCGGGATCGTCGATGTTGCCTATGGCATATTCAAGCGAACCGAGAATTTTATGTTCCTCGCTTTTCGTGGTGAAATACTCCTTTGGATTTGATTCCAAAACCCGTTTGGTGCGTATAAGGTAGTTTTTAATCGCATTCGTGTCTGCTCCGTTCAACGATTCGGCAAAATCGACACCCTGCAACAGGTTTTGCAGTTCTGTGTCGATTCCGCCCAAACCGTTTACACTTGCGATGTTTTGTGTAATGACTTTCGTTTTATGGGTTTCTCCGTTTGTTACGTTTTGTTTATGGATTTTTCGGCTTTGTCCTATTTTCTTACGGATTATTGCCTTTTGTTTATTGAAATATGGATTTGAACTAACGATTTTATTAGCGTCGTTAGATATATTCATATTTTGGTGCAGTTTCTTCACTTGATTGAAAAAGCCGTTACGGTTCTTTTTCGCCTTGACAACTTGCTTGATACCATTGACGGTGTCGATAGTCCCCACTTGTGTGTGGGTTTCATCGTCGTAATCGTCGCCAATTTCAAGTTCATCATCGTCGCCTGCAATGCCCAAGTCAACCACGCCCACGTTCGCCATACGGGTTTCCTCGTTTGCCATATCTTCCAATGCCTGTTCACGGTTGGGCGTGTCCCATTGGGTAAGCACGTAGCCCAACATTTTGGAAAATGTTTCTGGGTTTTGATAGCCACAAATTGCCTGTGGATAACGGTCAACTACAGATTTTGTGCGTAACAGGTAGGCACGTAGTTTTTCAGTGTCTTCCACGCTTCCGTCGCCCTTGATGCCAAGCAGGTCGTAACCGTTCATCACGGTGTCAATATCGTCGATTACGTCGGACGTGTAGCCGTTCATAACCGTGCCGACGAACGAGAGAACCTGCGTTTCCTGTTCGTCAATGCCGTCGAGAAATTGTATGGGAATACCGTTCATCATTAGAAATCCATTGTTTTTGAGGGTGGTTTTTCCGAAAAGCATTTATCAAGAACAGGGTCGCAAACCTTGTATCCTGCACCTGTTGGGACTATCACATAAACGTGTTGGAAGTTTTCACGACCGTGATATGCTGCCACTCTGAATTTATAGGGAATACCCAAATTCGTGAGGATTGAGCCAATCAGCGTCGCAAAACAATCACAATCACCCTTTCTGTCCCAAAGTGTTCGGAGCGGTCTGCGTACCTGTTCTGTAGTGATATTGTCTTGTTCGTATTGAATATAGTTATATACAAAGTTGAAAATGCTTTGGAGTGTTGCGTCGAGCGTGTTTCTGCGTAACTTTTGAGCAAGCATTTTTGTGTCGGGTGCAAATTCCTTTACCACCTTTTTCATAAGTGCCACCGTGTCCTCAACGCCACCGTTGGGGAACACTATCATATTTCGGTTGTATAGTTCCGACTTTGGTGGAATATACATTTCGTAGTCCTTGAACGGTTTTAGGTTGCGTGGTCGTGAAGCCACCAATCCAAGTCCTTTCACGTTGCCCGACGGGTCGAATTTTGTCGCCTCGCCAAACTTTTGAGTGAATCGGCAGATAATGGAGTTGTTGAGTATAAATCGAATGTCGGCACTCAAATAGGAAACAATCGTGCTGAAATTCTGCGTTGTGATAAGCGTTGAAATCGCTTGACCTGCACATTTCACAAGATTGCTCAATGGTATGGCAACCGTAAGCCCTGCCAGTGTGTTGGATTTGTATTTTTCAATTTTTACGGTTTTGCTATTGGGTTGCAAACTGCCGACCTCGTTGCCGTTGTACTTTATAATGATGTTCGACAATCCGATGGTCACTTCCTTGTCGGTCTTGTTTTCAAACACGATAGCCAATGGAATGTGGAGATTTCCGTTTTTGAACGAGATTCTTTTCAGTCCACCGTCAATTTTTGGCGTACAAACAAGTTGGTCGGCAAAGTCGAAGAGCGACAGACCTTTCCCAACGACATATATGCCACCCCCGAAAAGTAACCAACCAAGTATTTTTAATCCTTTGCCCATTAAATTTTTAATTTGACAGGGCAATGTTACAACAGGGCAAAAGCGTGAAATCGGGGTTTGTTAGGGTTTGTCGGGTTTTCTACACGATAAAACGTGTTTTTGAGGGATTCTTTGTTATAGACAAAAACAGGTTACGTAACCTGTGTTGCTAAATTTGTCGCAAAATTTGAAACTGATTTACCGTGTTTTATTTGTCAAAGGGCAAATCATCGTAATTATGGTCATACCTTACGCCTTTATAATCACGTTCTCGTAACCATTGGAGTAATGTCAAATCTCGGTCAATAAAACCTAAATTTTTTAGATTGGCATTTAACGCTTCTGAAAGCGTCATAGTATGAAATTCTTCATCATAATTTCCTTCTGTTCCGTGACCAACAATGTATTCCTCATATTGACATCTCACAATGTATATCAAATCTTCATTGTCGCCTTCCCACATCACAAGGTCATTTGCGAAAGTGAATACATTTTCTTGTTTATACTTTTGTTTCTCAAAAAATTCTTTTTCATTTTCGGAAACATAATTTCCTTCCATTGCCGAAAATAATTCGTCATCCATTTTGATTAGTTTATGTTCTGCCATAACTCCTCCTTTTCTTACATAGTTTTTCCCACATTTATTTATACAAATATACCCCAAAAAAATACAAAAAATTTTCCGAATAGAAATCCATTTCATAAAAAAAGCTTTGAATTGCGTAGGGTTTCGGCTATTGGGTGGTTCCTAAGGCTTCATAAATAACACAAATTCCCCTAATAGCAAGAACTATTAAGGGAATAACAAACAGATAAAACGTATAAAATACTTTAATTTTGATTTACAGTATTTTAATTTTTAATAACGAATTAAAAACTTGCTTAATACAAATGTCCTTTATACACTAAAATCTCCACCCACCCCCTATACACACGCCCAATCCGTTGCTCATTTGTTGGTGCGAAATGTCATAACCGACGAAATAACCACCTGTAATTCCCCAATGCCATCGTTTGGGCTTTTGTATTATTGTGTTCGTTATGGTTGTTTCGTGCTTTGAGTACGAGAAATGTATGCTATCGAGCATTGGCTGATAGCCCGACACAAACGCATTGTAGCAAATTGTGTCAGCGTTTTGGATTGCCGTGTCGGTAAATTGTGCCGTTTCTATGGGGATTTCAACGGCAACCAATACGCTATCGGTGGTTTGGAGCGTGTCAACTTTGGTTCTGTACACGTATCGCACCACTTCCACAGGTTGCAGTGAGTGAATGGTGTCGTGTGTGACAACGGTTACCGTGTCGGTAACGGTTTCTGTGTTTTGTTTTTCGCTCAATTCGCCTATGTAAAACCCACTTGTCCACGCCAAAAGCACAAGCAGGATTAAGGAGAAAAGCAAGTCGTTTCGTGTTTCTTTTTCTTCCATCAGTCGAGGTATTTTAAGAACAATCTTTGGTCGGCAAAGTAACTCTCCACAATCGGCATAATTTCCTGTGAACGCTCTCGCAAGTAATCACCAAGTTTCCTTGTGCAGTACAACTCAAGCGTGTCGCCATTGGAAATGAGTTTGTCGGCTTCACGCAGGGCGTTCACGTTTTCGTGGAGATTGACGGCTTCCAACATTTTCCGCAGACATTCAAGGTGTTTTCGTGGCATTCGCAAGTCGCTTTCTTCGC
>JAFZTG010000231.1 GCA_017618935.1 Bacteroidales bacterium
CGAAAGACAATGCGTCAACGCAATAAAGCCACTCTTTGTTTTGCCGCCACATAGTTCAAGAATTCTATTTACATGACTCCTATGTTTTGCCGCACTTCGGTTTGCCACCCATGTAGAAAGAGGTTCGCACCAAAACGGCAACGGCGAAAACGTCTTCACAATCCTGCAAAGTTCAAGTTCCCCCTCGCCTTCTATAACAAAATCGCAAAGGGGAGTTTCCTTATTTATGAGGGTGTAAATTAGTTTAGACATAGCGAATTCACTTCACAAACTTTTCAATGACGCACTTGTGCTCTTTCGTTTTCTCGTCGTAGTTTACACCGACAAACAATAAATCGCCAGAATACTTTTCAAGAGCGTTGCCGTAGTTCTTTGCACGAATCTGCGTAAGTGCAGTTTTTTCGCATTGGTTTCGTTTGTGCTCTATAACAAGAGCAGGCGTATTCGGCACATACGGAATCATCACCACGTCGGCGACGCCCTTGCCAGCAGGACATTCCTTGATAACAGTATATTTTAAATTGGCGTAAAAATAAGCAAGGCAAATTACCGATTGGAAAGTTCCTTCATTATTGTAATTTAAGTTATTACAAATCTGTTCGTGAGCTTTGTTCAAAGCATCTGCGACTGCTTCTGAATCGCCTTCTTGTGTAAATTCAACAAGCTGTTTACTTGCATTTACCAATTCCATCACCCCACGATAATCGGGAGATTGTTTAATAGAAAGAATCCACTGGTCTCGAACTTCGCGATTCGGAATATAGCACTGTTTTTCATTACGATCGTACGCTAAATATCCTAAATGAATCAAATAAGTAAACACATCGTCTTTACTACGAAAATCAGTCATGGTATTCAAATACGATATCACATTGACATCAACACGTCCACCACCAATCATCGTCTTAACATCTTCCAAAATTCCGTCAAAGTTCATCATGACATAATTTTGCAAGGCTTCGTAAGAACCTGTCCGAGTCCAATAACTCTCAATTTCACCATTATCTATGGCAGACACAATTGACTTCGGGTTATACGTTTCTACGCCATTGATATTGTAACCATCATACCAACGTTTACATTCTTCAAAATCGAGACCATTCTCTTTACAAAGTTCCTGAACTTCCTCAGCAGTAAATCCAACAAACTCAGACAATCGTCCTGAACCGGCCATGGTGTATTCATCAAATACATTCAGTTTAGATTGAACCTTGTCACGAACTACAGGCAAAATTCCCGTAATATAAGCAAGAGCAATTGCTGGAGCAAGATTATTATTCTTGAACATGGAATTCAAGAAAGCTAAGTAAGACTTGAATATGGGTTCCGCAACTTTTTCACGAACAAGAACATCGTACTCATCCAAAATGACGACGAATTGTTCCTCCGTTGCTGCATAAATTTTTTCGAGACAGCCTGCTAAAGGTTCATCTTCAGGAATATTAACCTGAGGAAACGTATTTTTCAACTCATCACGAATATTTTTTGTAAACAACGGAACAATATCCGTAGATGGTCCGTATTTCGAAAAGAATACGTTAACATCAAGCGTAATTACATTAAATTTGTTTAAGTACTTATCGAAACTAGGATGTTTCGCTATTTTCAACTTGGAGAACAATTCACGACTGTCACAACCTTTGCTGAAATACGCACTGAGCATATTACCAGCCATAGTCTTTCCAAATCTTCGCGAACGAG
>JAFZTG010000232.1 GCA_017618935.1 Bacteroidales bacterium
GTAGCAACACAACACCACTACTTCCCTCTATTGCGTCCACGATTACTTCCGTATAGTCCGACCCTACGGGGATAGAATCGGGTGCGATCCAGTACGTGCAGTCGGTCATACTGATTTTTTCTTTCACATTGCCGTTGCCGTAATATTCAATCCAGTTGCCCACCTTTTCGCCTTGGCGATAGCATCCTTTTGACTTAACTTTGTTATTTTCGAAATAAGAAATCCATTCGCCTTCGCGATAGCCGTCCTTAATGTTTCCTTGCGTTTTCACGCTACCATTCCCCCAAGTCTCTTGATAACTTCCATTGCCATTTGCTACAGTGCAACCACCACGTATGTAACATTGATTCCATACGAGCATCGTGTCATTTTTATAGAGCAATTCTTTTTTCAAAACACCTTGTGGATAATAGTATTTCCACGAAGAATCTTGTTTGTTGCGTTTATAGTAACCTTCAACCATTTTGGTGCCTTCTTCGTTCCATTCCGTGTATGGACCCGACAATTCATTCAGCACGTAGGTTGCTTCTTGGATTTTTATACCATTTTTATAAATGCAGTTTTTTCCGTTGAGGCGGCCACGTAGGAATGTTGATTCCTGAACTTTGTTGCCCAACGAGTCCCAATATGTCCACAATCCCTGTTCGGTTCCGTCCAACCAAGCTCCTTTGCATTGAATTTTTCCATTTTTCCAATAATACGTGGAGTCTTGTGCAAAAAGTTGTATTCCACAAAGAATAAATGTTGTTGCAATAAAAGCAATTTTTTTCATATCGTTTATTTTAAGAAGTTGTAAATCAATATTTTAATACTTAAAAGCATTCGTTAGAAAACATTCACAAAATAAATAAGTTTTTCAAATTGAAGAAAGGATTGGCAACGAAGTTCTTAACACGAAATGAAACGTTTTGTTGTAAGCAGTCAAAATTCGTTTATTCAATTCTTTGGGCAAAAAGAATATTCTATGTTTTTTCTATCTTTGTCGTATAAATTCAATGCAAAATTATGAATCGGAATAATAAATGTTTGATACTGTTTTGTTTATCAATGGTGATTTTTGCCGCTTGCGATATGGAACAGGACATCACAAAAGATGATGAAAAAAAGAATAGCCGTAAAAAAGATGGTCCACAGGTGGAAATAATTGATGGTGCGGTACAAGCTTCATTTTCGGTTTCCGCCGATAAACAAGTATATTTTTCGCAGGGAAATCTGCAATATCAAGCAAGTACACATACGTGGCGGTTTGCTGAAAATCAGTGGGATTATGTCGGTACGCAGATTCGATCCCAATATGGCGGTTCTGTTAGCGGAACGGTTGAAAACGGAGATAATTCCTGTATTTCAAAAGATTATGATGGCTGGATTGACTTATTCGGTTGGGGTACAAGTGGTTGGGAAGGCGGCGTGGATAGTTGCCAGCCATATTCCATAAGCTATAAGTATTTTGACTATATTGTTGGTGGTTCCGAAGGGAACAATCTTACTGGTGAATTTGCCAATGCCGATTGGGGTGTGTATAATGCCATTACAAATGGCGGAAATAAGGCTGGGTTATGGAGAACCCTTAGCAGGGATGAATGGAATTATTTGATATTTGAACGTCCTCGTGCCGATAGCCTTTGTTCTGCTGCGGTTGTTAATGGCGTTCATGGGTTGGTGCTTCTTCCCGATGGTTGGCAAAAACCATGGTATGTGTTGTTTACTCCACATCATACTAATTGGTGCAGTAACGATTGTAACCAATATGGCATCTATGATTGGGAAGATATGCAAGCGACGGGAGCTATATTCCTTCCTGTTACAGGATTGCGCAACAAGAAAGATGTGCAACGTGCAGGAGATGCTTGTTACTATTGGACAACTACGGCATCATCGCTGTCTGGGCAATGCTGCGCATTGTATGTCTTTTCCGACGAAATCCATACGGATTATACATTTGGTCGTGGGTCTGGTTTGTCGGTCCGCCTTGTGCAAGACGTACAATAGGGTAGAATGATAAAAAGTCTGATTTATTATACAACTGCATAGGGTAAATGCAAAAGTTTTTGTCTTAACATAGAACTCAAGTTAAAGACTATAAAACAATGAAGAAACTACTCTTATTGATCTGTCTTTGTTTGTGTGTACAATTTGGTTATGCACAAACAAATCGTGATTGGAAATCTTATCCTGTTGCAAACACATGTATATCAACATCATATCCTCAAACAAAATATGAACGGCAAACTTATTTTTCACTATACTATTTTACAAACGATACCGTATATATAGACTTTATGGATCTCGGAGGGTACGATGATGTTACTCTTGTGGCAACAATTGAGAACAATCAGATTAAATTCTCTTCTTACAAATTAGAAAATGATGACTATAGGGGTTATGGCACAATAACAGATGATTATCTTTCCATTGATTATACTATTTCTTATGGTTATTCTCAGGAAATTTCTGAAACTTGCCATATGGAATCCATACCCTACATTTGTCCATCCTTCACCTTTGGTTCCGGCAAAATTATGTGGACGTTCGTAACGAAAGATAAAGACAATCATATTGTTAGTACGTCACAATATAGATATAAAACTATTTATGACGAAAATATTATAGAAAACCCACTTTCTTTTGTCACATACAATCAGAATACACAAATTTATCTATTATTAGAAGGTTCTTACGATAATGCAAAAACATGGAACGATGTAGTTTATATACGAGAAGAAGCCAACAAAGTTTTTGCCCTTGATTTGGAAACCAAAAAAGAAACGTTGTTGTATGATTTCAATCTTAAGCCTAACGAAACCTTTAATGACCATACGCTACGCTCCATTGACACGGTTGATGTTGGAATTTATAGGGAACCGCGTTTTGAATTTACCAACGATGTATGGATAAAAGATATTGGAAGTATTAATTGTTCCCATTTCGACAAAATTCCAACAGGATACACTCAGGAATTGTTATGTGTACAATTTAATCCTGTTTTGTATTCGTATGATACATATTCTCGTCCTTTATGGCAAAATCCAAAGTACGAAACTTGTTACTGCGAACAAACAGCAATTGAACCAATTGATTCCCAACAAATTTCCCTTGCCCCCAATCCCGTAAAAGACATTCTAACCCTAACCTTGCCCTCTGCCAACAACGAAATCAAAATTTTTGACTTGCAAGGCAAACTTTTGTTGCAACAGAATGTAGGGTTTTCGGCAGAGATAAACGTTTCTATGTTACCAACGGGAATGTATGTGTTGGTGGTTAATGGGGAATCATATAAATTTGTGAAGGAATAAATTGATGGCGAAGAGTTTGTCGCATATAGATGAAAAGAATGATGAAATAATATTAAACAGATAAACAATGAGAATCTACTTTTTGATACTAACCTTGTTTCTTTTTACTTCTTTGTATTCTCAGGATTCATTTGAATGGAAAATAATTCAAACAAATATAGCTTGTTTGGAACCAGCTCAGGATATATATACGATTAATATAGTGAATGATACAACGGTAAATGGCAATATCTATCAAAAAACTTCATATAAAAACTATCTATTTCGAGAACTCGAAGGAAAAGTTTTTTGTATGGCAAACGAAAGAGAATATTTGTTATATGATTTCACATTAGAGCCAAACGAATCGTTTGAAATAGGAAATGGTTCTATAACCATAATATGCTTAAAGGTGGAGGATACAGATAGAAAGAAACTTACGGTAGAATATTCGAAACAAACTCAATATGGTATTGAAAAAGAAACTGATATTTGGATAGAGGGAATGGGGTCTTGCAAACATCCATTTTGGATAGATTTCGTTTTCCCAAATCCAGGAGCTTGGGAAACAAAAGTTCTGTGCTTTCATCGGGACAATCAACTTCTGTATCTCAATAAATTATATTCCAATTGTGATGGAGAACAATCAACTTGCACGGAACTTCAACAAAACTCAAAATTCAATAATCCCGTAAAAGACAAACTAACTTTAACTTTGCCAAATGCAGAAAACGAAGTCAAAATCTTTGACCTGCAAGGCAAATTATTGTTGCAACAGAATGTAGAGTTTTCAGCAGAGATAAACGTTTCTATGTTACCAACGGGAATGTATGTGTTGGTGGTAAATGGAGAGTCGTATAAATTTGTAAAAGAATAAAGAATCGTTCTTCTTTGTTCGTTCCAATCAGTAGGGACGCATTGATGCGTCCGTAAATTTCGTTTGAAAAAACAAGGACGCACGCAGTGCGTCCCTACAATTCCGTATTCTGTTAGAGTGGGTACGTCGCCGAAAGAAATGGAACAGTAACTACGCTATGTCTCTACAAATATGTTTTATACAAACGAATAGCTGTTGTCCTTTTCGTCCATATATTCGTCGAGGGTTTTCATCGGTTTGGTGATGATTACGCGGCCTGAACGGATAAATTCAAGGATTCCGAGCGGACGGAGTTTTTCCAACAATTCCTGTGTCTGTTCTGCCGTTCCCGTTTTTTCAATCACGAAATACTCTTGTTGCATATCGAGGATTCGGGCATTGTTTTCGCGGATGAAGCGTCCCATGTTTATCATCTTGATTGCCGCCATCGGCATTTTGTACAGCGCCAATTCCTGTGCAATCAGTTGTTCTTCTTCGTAGTAGAACGCTTTGATGACTTCCACGAGCTTGTCGATTTGTTTCACGACTTTCTCAACCGTTTCCTTGGTAGAATTGACTACGATGGTGAAACTGTGAATGCCTTTAATCTGCGATTCGGAAACCGTCAAACTCTCGATGTTGATTTTTCGGCGGGTGAATACAATGGTGATTTTGTTCAGCAAACCAATGTGGTTTTCGGTGAACGCTGTGATTGTATATTGTTTTGTCTCTTCCATTCTCGTTTTTATTGAAGTTTAACATCAGAAACACCAAGTCCTGGTTCGACCATTGGCAGAATATTTTCTTCTGGTTCAATGGCAATGTCAAGCAAATAGGATTCGTCGCTTGCGAGCATTCTATCCAAAGCGGCCGACAAGTCTTCGCGTTTTTCTACTTTCTCTCCTTTAATTCCCCAACCTTTGGCGATTGTAACAAAATCAGGTCCCGCTATTCCTACAAATGAGTAGCGCGAATTAAAGAATCTTTGTTGCCACTGGCGAACCATTCCAAGATAGGTGTTGTTGAGCAGCACGATTTTTACGCCGATATTTTTGTCGGCAATAGTGCCAAGTTCTTGAATAGTCATTTGTAAACCGCCATCTCCAAGAAATGCAATAACTTGTTTTTCTGGACATGCAACTTTAGCTCCAACGGCAGCAGGCAAACCGAATCCCATTGTTCCCAATCCGCCCGAAGTAAGAATTTTCGAACCTTGACGGAATTTGTAGTAACGGCAGGCAGCCATTTGGTTTTGCCCAACATCGGTTACAACGATGGCAGTTCCCTTTGTCTTTTCTGAAATCAGATTTACAACTTCGCCCATTTTTATGTCGCCCGACTTTGGATGAATTGCGTTTTCAATCACTTCGTCGTGTTCGATTTTATCCAATGATTTGAAACTATCAATCCACGCTTGGTGGTTCGCTGGTTTAACGCCGTCGGCAAGGGCTTTCAGGGCTGTTTTTGCATCGCAGTTCACTGCAAGCGTCGGCTGAAGAATTTTACCGATTTCGGCACGGTCGATTTCTATGTGGATGATTTTCGCCTGTTTTGCAAATTTTGAGAGATTGCCCGTCACACGGCTGTCGAAACGAAGTCCCACGCCAATAATCACGTCGGCTTCGTTGGTTTTTATGTTCGGCGCGTAGTTTCCGTGCATTCCGAGCATTCCAACAAAATTTGGATGGTCGTAATTGATTGTGTTCAAACTCATTATGGTTGAAGCGATAGGAATGTTCGCCTTTTCCGACAAAGCAATCAGTTCATCTTGTGCTTGCGAAAGTTCCACACCATGACCAGCAAAGATGATTGGTTGTTTTGCGTTGTCAATCAACTTGATGGCTTCGTCAATCTCCGTCTGGTTCAGTTTCGGGTACGGATAGTAGCCACGAACGTATTCACACGGTTTATAGGTGAAATTACCAATTTCAGCCACAAGAGCATCTTTCGTAATGTCAATCAAAACTGGACCTGGACGACCTGTACGAGCTAAATAGAACGCCTTGGCTATGATTTCTGGAATTTCGTCAGCCGAGGTGATTTGGTAGTTCCATTTTGTGATAGGCATTGTCACACCAATGATGTCAACTTCTTGAAACTCATCGGTTCCCAATGAGCGAGCAACGACTTGTGCGGTGATTGCCACGATAGGCGTTGAGTCAATCATAGCGTCGGCAATTCCCGTAACCAAGTTTGTGGCACCAGGGCCCGATGTCGCCATACAAACGCCAACTTTCCCCGTTGCACGTGCGTAACCTTGTGCCGCGTGAACGGCTCCTTGCTCGTGGCGGGTGAGAATGTGACGTAATTTGTCGGTGTAATTATATAATTTATCGTACAAAGGCATAATCGTTCCGCCCGGATAGCCGAAAACGGTTTCGATTCCTTCGTTTGTCAAGCATTGTAATATTGCGTCTGCTCCAGTCATGTTTTTAATTATGAGTTAATAGTTATGAATTATGAGTTACTCATTGTGCATTATGAATTGTGCATTGTACATTATTCAATCACGCGAACGCCGCCAAGATCAGCCGAAGCAACGTTTTGGGCATATACTTTCAGCGAATCGGGAACGAAACGCTCTCTGTTCGGTTTGAAAGCGTTTTTGCCTTTTGCAAGTTCCTCGGTTCTACGTTTTTCCATTTCTTGGTCGGAGATGAGAAGTTCCACCTTACGGTTAGGAATGTCGAACAAGATTGAATCTCCGTCGCGTACCAATCCGATTTCGCCACCACTTGCAGCTTCAGGCGATACGTGTCCGATTGATAATCCCGATGTTCCGCCAGAGAAACGACCATCGGTGATGAGTGCACACGCCTTGCCCAAATGTTTTGATTTCAAATATGAAGTAGGGTAGAGCATTTCCTGCATGCCCGGACCACCTTTCGGACCTTCGTAGATGATGACAACCACGTCGCCTGCCTGAA
>JAFZTG010000233.1 GCA_017618935.1 Bacteroidales bacterium
AGCGTTATTGTGTGCGATGTATGGTAGTCGCTGTCATAACTGTCTTCACGT
Organism: Bacteroidales bacterium; assembly: GCA_017618935.1. The sequence continues at coordinate 52 of JAFZTG010000233.1, forward strand.
ATGTAGCATTTTATGGAAATGTGTTTGGTACACTTTTCTGCTTTCTTCTTAATGAGTTCCCTGTCGTAATCGTACCAACCGTCGTTCTTAATCAACTTTCCGTCTTTGTACCACCAAAATATCATTGTCTTATGCGTATTGGGTACTGACTTTACAATGGGAGTGGCATTTTCTTCTTTGTTTTCCAAGAACGGGAAAATCCTATCGAAAAGTTGGTCGAAAGTGTTTATTATCGTGTCTTGATAAGGGTCGAACACGTAGCGAGGTTTGTTCGATTCGTCGTAGTCGTGCCGACCGTCGATGAGAATGGCAACGATTGGATAGGTAGTGCCTTGTTTGTGATAGATGTGGTCGCCGTCGATATAAATTACATCAACCACATTGTATTGGGCGTATAGATACCCAAGAAATGTTTTCCACTGACCATAAAGAACCTGTTTTGTGGAGCGTTCCGAAAGTGGCTTCCAATAGGAGTTCCACATTTTCCCACCGACAATTACTGCGGACTTTCCCTCATCTTGCATTTTATCGAGAGCGAGAACTGCCATTTTGTAGTCGAGGGTGTTGATGTTCCAACCGTGACGCTCTATCTTGTCATTTTCGTTTAGTTTTGCGAACGGTGGATTTGTAATAATTCCTGCATAAATGTCAGTAGATTTTATTTCCTTTGAAGCGTCAAGATTCAATACATTCTTAAAACCTTGTTGTTTTAGATTCTCAACACGAATTTCATCAATTTCATTTACTACGGTTCTATCTTTTGGTAACGCTATGGTTAGCATTCCATTTCCTGCACTTGGTTCTAAAAAATATCCCCATTGATAATTATAGTCTTTTGGCAATACGAATCTACCAAGCAAATAAGCCAACGGACAAGGTGTAGAGTATTGCTGAAGCACCTTGCTTTTTGTATCGAGGGGGCGAATTGTTACTTGTCGTTCGTACAGGTCTTTGAGTTCCTCGTATTGTTGTTTGATGGAATTGCCGTTGAAAGCAATTTTTCGTGCAGAAAGCACTACGGCAAGTTCACACGCCTGCATAATCTCCGTATCTGTCCCGATTGAGAAATCTTTTGCGGATTTTTTTGCCTTTTGCCAATCCAATTTTTCTCCATCATCGAGCAGTTTTGATATATGCTGGGCGTATGAATATGTTGCCGTTTGTTCCATTACAGGAATTTTACTTTTGAATCATCTCTGATGTTCAGTTTCACTTCAAAGAATTTGATTAGGTCGTTGTGCATTTTTCGCAACTCACTCGACATCGAGAACATCTTGTTCTGTGTCTGTTTTGTAACGGCTTTTTGTCCTGCACCAACAAGACTATAACGCACGGATTTCAACTGCGACGTGAGCATTTCCAAGTCACGTAGCGTCAAAACCTCGCTTTGTTTTTTCGTTCCGTTCAGCGACTTTGACGATTTCTTTGTTTTGTTTGTCTTTGTCGCTTCTTTCTTTGTTTTCGACGTGGTTTTCTTCGTTTTACTTGTTTTTGTTTTGGTCGATTTCTTCGTGGCTGTCTTTGTCCCCGAAAGAGATTTCTTTCGTTTAGCACGACCTTTGGCAAGTGCTTCCAACTGCTTTTTGGTACATTTTCTTTTTTTCATTGTATTAACCTTTTAATTGTTATCTTTGCATTGTCGTGTCGGAGTTCTTGTCCGACACCTTTCACTAAACTTTTTATATACGAGGGGCAAT
>JAFZTG010000234.1 GCA_017618935.1 Bacteroidales bacterium
ATCGTTGGAACGAAGACGCTTGGTGGCGGTATAGTGGTTCACCATGGAATCCATACTGCCCGAATTTACGCCAAAAAACAGACGAGGTTTGCCCAATTTCTTGAAGTCGCGCAAATCGTCACGCCAATTAGGTTGCGGAACTACAGCGACACGAAATCCCGCATGTTCCAACACACGCGAAATAATTGCCGTGCCGAACGCAGGATGGTCAATGTAGGCGTCGCCTGTAATCATAATTACATCGACGTAGTCCCACCCCAAACGTTCCATTTCCTTTTTCGACGTAGGTAATTCCACTTGCAAATGATTTTTGCAAAAATAGGAAATTTCCCAACGTATTCTCGTTTTCAAAAAAAGTGTATTTTTGCCCCCGTCAAATAATAAACAGATAAAGTCATTCTTATGAAAAAATACATCTTTCCCTTATTGATAGCCATCTTCACGGCAATACAGACATTCGCCTACGATTTTACGGCAGTGAGTCCGAGCGGACATACACTCTTTTACGATATCATAGACTATGATCAAAAATACGTCCGATTAGTTCCCGAATTAAGTGGAAACGACAAATATGAAAATCCGCCTGCTGGAGAGTTGATAATCCCAGGAACAGTAGTATTTGAAGACGAAACTTATACAGTAACCGAAATCTTATATTGTGCATTTAGTGATTGCAATAAAATCACATCTCTTGTTATTCAAGAAGGTATTCAGAAAATAGGCAGTTCTGCGTTTAGCGGTTGTTCCAAGCTGCAATCTGTAGTTCTTCCAAATTCTCTTGTAGAAATGGAGTTAGCCGCATTTACTCACTGTAAAAAACTTACAGATATAACATTCTCCAACAATCTTACAACCATACCATCGGAAGCATTTCGTGAGTGCGATGCATTACAATCCATCGTTATTCCAGGTTCGGTAAAAACCATTGATTCATACGCTTTTTACATTTGTCCGAATTTAACGTCAGTAACACTTTGCGAAGGCGTGACAAAAATTAAGCAAGAAGCATTCGGACATTGTTATACGCTCTCATCAATTACGATTCCCGAGAGTGTAACATATATAGGAAAATCAGCATTTACTTCAACCGCACTTGCGTCTATTTCCATTCCTGCAAGCGTTACCGAGTTAGCAGACGAAACTTTCTATTATTGTTACAACCTTACCCAAATTTATTTTAATTCTGCAACACCACCCTCTATAGGAAGCAACATTTTTGCTGTAGATATTCAGCCTAAAGTGTATGTTCCCTGTGACGCAGTTGACGCATATAAAAGTGATGAAGATTGGATACAATACAAATCACTGATTACGTCAGCAGCACACAAAGTGTTCGTTAAATCTTCAAATAACGATTATGGGTATGTTACAATTGAGGAAACAAACGCTTGCAGCGACGAACATACGGCAACCATAACGGCTTATTCAATGGACAACGACAATTATCAGTTTAACCGTTGGGACGATGGAAACAAAGAAAATCCACGTACAATCACCGTTACAGAAGACCTTTC
>JAFZTG010000235.1 GCA_017618935.1 Bacteroidales bacterium
GGAAAAACGGTGAAACGGTTTAAAATAATTAAGAATTAAAAATTAGGAATTATGATTCGTAGAGACGTGCCATGGCGCGTCTCTACAACAGATTGAAAATAAATATGTTAAACATTTTAATAATACAGTTATGAAGAAAATAATCTTAACAGTAGCAATGGCGATTCTGGCAATGGTGTCGTTCGCCCAGATTCCGCAGACATTCAGTTACCAAGGCGTGGTGCGGGACGCGGAAAGTAAGATTGTGGCTGAAAAGCCGATTACGGTAAGCGTGCAGATTTTGCAGGGAACCGATGATGGTACGGAGGTTTACGCTGAAACTCACGAAGTTACTACCAATGCAAATGGTTTGATGACCTTTGAATTGGGACGCAAAAACGCTGAGGATTTTGCAAAAATAGACTGGAGTAACGCTCCTTATTTTGTAAAAACCGTTGCTGAATTCGACGGCAAACAAATTTCAGGCGTAACGCCGTTGTTGGCAGTGCCATACGCTTTGTATGCCGCAAAAGCAGGAAACGCCGATGTTGATTTAAGCGAGTATGCAAAGAAAACTGAACTGCCTGATGCAGTTGACTTAAGTGAATATTACAAGAAATCCGATGTTGACGCTTTGCTTGCAGAATTAAATGCAAAAGTAAAGAAACTTGATAAACAATTGAATCCGCCAGCACCACAAGTTGGTTCAATACCAGCATTATACTCTATTTCTGAAGATAAACAAATTTATTTCTCACAAGGCAATTTGCAATATCAGGCAAGCACCAATACATGGCGTTTTGCCGAACAACAATATGATATAATCGGCAGCAACAATTCCAATATTTCAGAATCATACGAAGGCTGGATTGACCTGTTCGGTTGGGGTACAAGTGGCTACAATGGAAAGAATCCATATATGACAAGCACAGATTATAGCGACTACGGCGATGGTACAAACGACATTGCGGGAACGAACTACGATTGGGGCGTGTACAACAAGATTTCCAACGGTGGAAACCAAGCGGGAATGTGGCGGACGCTTACATCTAGCGAATGGAACTATTTGATTTCTGGTCGTGCACAGGCAAACCGCTTGATGGGACAGGGAAGAGTAAACAATGTGAACGGCTTGATATTGTTGCCCGATAGTTGGGCAACGGAAACGCCGTCGTCGGTAAGGTTCACATACGACCCTGGCAATTATTCAACGAACGTGTATTCTCTTGACGAATGGGCGGTAATGCAGTCGTACGGTGCTGTGTTTCTTCCTGCTACGGGCGACCGTTACGGGACGGATGTGTACGACGTTGGTTCCGACGGCTACTGTTGGTCGACTTCGGCTGGCGACTACGGCGGCGCGAGCTCTCTGCTCTTCTACAGCAGCGGCGTGCGCACGAACTACTACGGCAGCCGCTACGGCGGGCTATCTGTCCGCCTTGTACAAGAGGTGAAATAAAATGCTTAATGCGAAATGCGTAATTTAAGGGATTCTCGTGAGGGAGTCCCTTTTTTTGTGCAGGCAACAATAGCAGAATTTAGGAAAAACGTATATCTTTGCATTATAATCAAACATAAAAAAGTTTAAATGCAAATGATTAAAATTGAAGATGTGCAGGACAAGGTCTTGCAACTTCGTAACGAGAACGTAATTATTGACAGTGATGTGGCTACGCTGTATGGCGTGGAAACCAAACGAATCAACGAAGCGGTCAAAAACAATCCAGAAAAGTTTCCAGAGGGGTATGTTCTGAATGTAACTCCAGAAGAGTGGGGAAACATGAAGACGAAATTTTCGACTTCAAGTTGGGGTGGCAAACACAAACTTCCAACCGCCTTTACCGAACGAGGTTTATACATGCTTGCCACCATACTCAAAGGCGAACGTGCGGTACAAACAACATTGCTCATAATCGAAACATTTGTGAAAATTCGAGAATTGTCGAGAACCATTGCTGCCTTGCCACAAACGGAAGACAAATCCGCACAAAAATCCCTTATGCAGAAAGGTGGCGAACTAATATCCGACATTCTTGGCAATGACCTCAATCCAACGGAATCGGAAACCGAACTGGAACTGAATTTTGCAATGTTGAAACTGAAACATAAGGTTGTTCGGAAAAAATAATACCTCTGCAAAATTGGTATTTTGTGACTGTTGAGGGCGAAACGGTAAAGGTTTCGGTGCAATAACGATGGTGAGGATTCTGTAGAGACGGTGTGCACACCGTCTCTACTAACAACCATCACGGAAAATGAAGAAACACGATACATTTACATAATTCCGTGATAAAAAATCGTAGGGCTGTCACATTGTGGCAGCCCTACATGATACAACGATTTATACTTTA
>JAFZTG010000236.1 GCA_017618935.1 Bacteroidales bacterium
ATTTGCCCATTCTTCTTCGGCGGTTACATTTGCTATTGTTGTTCCGTCAGCAAGTTTTGTCGTTTTAAGGTTTGATGCAAACCATTCATAATCACCGATTTTAACAACTTTGTAGGTGTTTCCGTCAACATCTGACACTGTGTTTACAACATCATCAGCAGAAGCCTGCGGACAACGATTATAGTAAGCCTAGGACTTTTCCTCGCTACAAGCGAAGAAGAAGTCGAGTGACGATGCTATTAAAATTACTTTTTTCATAATGCACTAATTAATTGTTTGTTTCACCTGAAGCAGCCTTTGCAGCAGCTCTTTCACGTAACTTTTCTTGAATTTCTTGAACTTTTTCCTTAGAAAGTGGGTATTTCCAAATCAGAACGATGGTAAGCAACATCGAAACGGTTGGTATCCACACATACATTTCGCGAACCAAGTTCAAATCGCTCACTGAAATGATTGGGTTCGCACCGTCGATACCAACAAGTACAAGAACGTAACCTGCTATGATAGAAACTAATGCGATTGCCAATTTGATAAGGAAACCAGAAACAGCGGTGAACATACCTTCACGACGGCTTCCGTGTTCATATTCATCGTAGTCGCAGATGTCGGCTGTGAACGAACCAATCAATGGCCAGCACATTGCCAAGCCCATGTTGATGATTACTGGTGGAAATACAGCCAAGAATGGAGCAGAAGGAGTGAACAAGAACCAGCTTGAAACGTATCCAAGAATTGCAACGGTAGAACCGAGAATCAACAACGTACGTTTGTCGAAGAATTTTGCGATACGGTTTACAATGATTACCATTAAAATTTGTGTAGCAGGTTGCAAGATAGCGGTGTAAACACCGATATGTCCTGCCAATTCTTTGTGAGTTACAAATGATTCCTCAAACGAGAATGTGAATGGGTGACGCCATGTCCAGTTGAAAATGCTGTGCATACCGTCGGAACAAACGTGATACATTGAAATGTAGCCAAGCAACGGCAACATGAAGAACAATGCCACATATACGAAGAACAACGAACCCATCAACAAAAGGAATGGTTTCGACTTGAACGTCACAACCAATGATGGCCAGAATGGGTCTTTCTTTTGTGCCTGGGTACGTTCCATATTCTTTTCTTTACAGAAAATAGCAGGAATGACACCGAAGATGATGATTAAGATACCGACGATGACACCAAGTTTTCTTGCGCCGTCAACTTCGTTACCCGAACCTTTCATAAAGTCTAATTGACAAATAAGATATGCGGAGCCGATTAAGATACCGATAACGTACGAGAATATTGACTTATACGTTTGCAGCTTTGTTCGTTCCGTGTAATCTTCCTCCAACTCAAGCCCCAAGGCTCCGTACGGCATTTGCCAGATTGCCATCACAATGTAGAAAAGTGATACAATTGTAATAAAGTACACTGTCTGCATTATTCCCGGCGTGCGTGGTGTGAACCAGATTGCGATAAAGGTCAGTGCAAGAATAAACGCACCGAAGAATATCCATGGACGACGACGACCCCATTTGGTACGGGTGTTGTCGCTCAAGTTTCCGAAAAACGTGTCGGAAAAACCTTCGATAAATTTAGAAGCACTTGTCGCAATACTGATGACAACTGGGCTGACACCCATGCCAATCTGAAAGATATTGAAACTTAATGATGGGAAAACGTTCATCGCAAGGTTTTCTGCAAACCCTCCGCTGGCCCAAGCTAATTTTTCGCCACCCGACGACATAGATTTTGATGTCTTTGTCTCAGATGAGTTTGGGACTTGATTTTCAGTATTATCCATATATTGAAAAAATATATAATTTGTTTTTATTGTTGCAAAGTTACAAAAAATCTTGTTTGTTCCATAGTTTTGGGGGATTAAAATACACGCAAGGACAAAAAAAATGCATTATGCGTACCACATAATGCATTATAACCTCAAAATTCCTACTTCAAAACTCCTAACTCCTAACTATAAGTCGTATCGTTCGTTCATCATTTTTTCAGCAAGGAAATCTGCAACTCGCTGTCCTTTCAGTTTTGCAACGATTGTGAACGCAAAGCGTACTGCCGCGCCTGCACCGTTTCCTGTAATCACATTTTGCGAAACAACGACAGGTTGGCTCATACA
>JAFZTG010000237.1 GCA_017618935.1 Bacteroidales bacterium
ATTGTCGTCGGCAGTGCCGTACGCTAAAAATATGCTTGCCTCGATGTTGGGTAAATATTTCAAGACACTCGAATTGTCGTATCCTTCCGAATTATGTATGGGATTCCCCATATATCTTTCGGAATAAATATTGTCGTACAAACGCCAGTCGGCAACGGGTGCAATGGAAACCACCGCCTTGTAGTCGTCGGGATATTTTGCGGCGGTGAGCAACGAAAGATAGCCGCCAAAACTCCAGCCCTCAATCGCCATTCGCGAGCCGTCAACAAACGGCTGTTTTTTCAGATATTCGGCAACGGCATGCATATCGTAACTTTCCGCTTCGCCCAACTTGCCATAAATCTCTTTGTAAAGCCCTAATCCGTCAGAACTGCGAGTATCGACCACCACAACCACATAGCCTTGTTGCACAAGATATTGATACCAGAATGTTTCGTAATTATATGCATCGACAACCGACTGACCTGTCGGACCACCATACGTAGTAACATATACAGGATATTTCTTCTTTTTTTTTGATTGCGGCTTAAGTATATATGCATTCAAAGAATCTTTTTCTGTAGGAATTGTAATCCACTCAATGGGAGCAAGTTCCATATCATCATAGTAAACGTAACCCAACGAGTGTTTTTCGTATTTTATCCATTGAGGAATCAATTTCTCGAAGCCTGCGATTTCTTCGTCCTCGTGGTGCTTGATGCCCAATTCCACCGATATGGTATATTCCGAATTTCTCGCAACATTTATTTTGCTGTGGTGCAACAACATAAAACTACCGTCTTCGGAAAATTTTGCTTCATTCCAACCAGTATCTTCCGATAATTTAAACACCTGTTCTGTATAGATATTCTTTGCAAGGACTTGGCGGTCGCGGGGTGTTTTTCCAAATTTCTGATAACGGACAGTGGAATCAGACGGAAAATAGCCGTAACATTCTGTTACAAAATCATCAAAATAAACAGTTGCTTCAGGAGCATCGTCGCAGTATATCAGAACAGAGTCTGATTTAGGACAACCATTGTCAAAATTTGGACGAAACATTACTAACATCCGCCTTCCATCATACTCCCACAAGGCAATCAAATTATTGGAAGAATCGGGAATGGAAAATAATTTCGACGCATTTACAAAACTATCAGTAGTTTCTTGAATGAAATATGCCTTGCCAAGTTTTTTCCCTATAAGAGGTACGCCAATTATGTTCTCATGATCTTGTGCCCTATTGATTTTTGAAATAGCTAATTCATTGTCATTCAACCACGTAACAGCAGGAATATAATACTCGTCATTTCCCCCTTCTGAAAAAGATGCGACAGACACAATTTCTTTATCAAGCGATTCCAGATTGTCAGTTTCAAGAAAATACACCCAACAATTCGGCGTACAATTTGCCTGTCCGGCAAAACTATATTTTTCAATCGAGGAATATGCCGACGCCTTTTCGGGCTGATAGCTTGTTATGGTGTCACCTTCAAAAACTTCTTTCTCAAACCAACCTTCAGCCCCCGTTGGAATGCTGTCGTAACGCTGGATTGGCTGATTTTTGATTGACGATTCGTCAAAGCTCAGGAAGCAAATTTTCTTTGAATCGGGCGACCACCAATATGCCGCTGTCATATCAAACTCTTCCTCATAGACCAAATTTGGAGAGCCGTTCCTGTATCCATCTTCGCCATCTTCGGTTATGCGTGTGTATGTTCCGTCAAACGTAGTGAAACACAAGTCGTTATTATACACAAAACAAAGTTTTTCACCATCGGGAGAAAACACGGGATTGAGAATTTGAATGTTTTCACCGTCAAACAACGGTTTGGGCTGCACGGAATCGCCTTTTTCGCAGTACATATACGAGCCTATGCTGGAATTGCGGCGAAACGATTTTTTATCCTCGCTATACAAAATCCTTGTCCCTTGCGAATTTGCAAGAATATCGCTGTTTTGGGGCACATTGGGAATCGCTTTCAGTTGAGAAACGGGGAATCGCCATTCCTCCGACTCAAACGGAATTGTGTATTCGCCGCAATAAATTGTATTCCCGTAGATTTGGCATGCGTCGAAAAACGGATAATGGTAATACGTGTAGTTTTTGTAAATGTCGTCCAACGTGAATTGCTGTGCCGTTGCAGAAACAGCCGTAAGAACAAAGAAAACCGCTATCTGAATAATTTGTTTCATATTAGAAAACAAATATACTATTTTTTCAGAATCACAATTTTATGGAGGTTTCAAAAACATTTTTTTACAAGATAAACAAACCCCATTATAGCGTCGAAATATTATCGTTTATTAAATGTACCTTTCACTGCCGAAAGTGAGTACCACGAATGGATTTCACCCTATAGCCGACGGAAATTATCACATCTAAACAATAGTATTTTGTCTTATATAATTTTCCATCTAAGGCAGTTGTCAAGGAATCCTTGACAACTGATTTCGCGTCTAATTCTTTCTCTTTGAATATGTTATTGATATGCAAACTTACATTTTGCTTAGTTGTGGAAAACAACTCTGCCATTTGTGCCTGCGTCAACCATACAGTTTCATCTTCCATTCTCACCTCCAACGACACCGTATCGTTGGGTTGATACAAAATTATTTCGCTCTTTGGGCTTGAATCCATTTCGTTTTTCATAGTTCACAACTTTTAAAATTGGTTGTCCAAAGGTAGTATTTATTCTGAATACCGCAAGATTATTTATTTCTTAAAAAGTAGTCAAATTCTGTTTGTCGGTCAAACAAGATGCTTGTTTTTCTGCACAAAGCGAATAAAAATTATGCAAAATGCCGTATTTTTATCCCGTTAAATGCAAATACGTGAAACAGTTTATTTTCATAGGAATCGTTGTGTTGCTTTGTCTGATTTCGTGTCGGAAAGACGAAAATCCTGTTCCCGTAACGTCGCTTACCTATAAAGTTCTTGCTATTGAGGGAGACGCTCGCTATTCCAATCTTCGCACGGCTGGTGGTTCTGCCGTTCTGCAGACGGGAAATCTTTGTGCCGGTCATAATTGCAACGGCGTTGTTGTCTATCGCGTGAAAGTGAGTGGCGAATGCGACGATTTCAGGGCTTTCGACAGAACTTGTACCTTCGAGGCAAGTGGCAGCGCCATGGAAATAGACGAGTCCTGGCCATATATTCTCCGTTGCCCCACCTGTGGCTCCGAATTCAATATGGAAGGTGGTTATATGGAAAAAGGTCCCGCAAAATATCCTCTTCGCGAATTTGACTGCGATTTCTATGAGGGGGATTTATCGTTCCGCACGGTATCGAAATAAATTTCTTGTTGCTGATTTTATTGAATCAGCTATTATGATTGTTTTACGTATAACCAGGCATTGTTATACTCGGAACTGTTATGTAGTTCGTTTATGTATTGTTGTGCCTCGGCTTTGTCGGCAAATGCGGAGAGATATACGCGATTCTTGTCGTTGTCGCTGATTACGCCAGATTTGAAATCTTTGTCTTTTAACTTTTCAGAATAGTTTTCTGCGTTTGATTTAACAGAAAATGTACCGACAATGATAAAATATTTCGCATTGTTGTCGACTGGGACCGCCTTTGGCGTAGCATTTCTCTTTTGCTTCTTCTGTTTTGTGACTTTTGCCGTTTTTACTTGTTCTTTTTTCGCTTTGCTTACTTTTTTGACCGGCTTTGAAATTTTTTCTGTTTCTGTCGTTTCCACAGGAGTTGCTTGTGCAATTTCTGCTATCGCCTTGTATTCGTAGGGACGAGGAACTTCGGGTTGGTTAAAGTTCATTGTAACCTTTGTGTCCCGAAACAGCGATGCCAGTTGGGCATTGTGCGAAATTTGGAGTATGTTGGGAATTAACAATGCTCCAAAAACAATAGGTGATGATATGAATAACGCTTTCCCTGCTGTTTTTGCAATATTCAGTGGTCTTGATTTTGCCCGTTTGCTTTCTGCATCGGAACAAGTGTCAAGAACAAATGTAGGGAGTGCAAAGTTTTCAGGCGAAATGCCGCCATACGTTGTCGATGTAAATTCTTTGCTTTGTGTGAGCGTGCCAATACCGTTGAGGTACAAAGTCCCTTGTGTTTCAATTTCTGTAAGTATGGCATTCGAGAATTGTGCTATTTCAGCCAATGCCTCGGCTTCTGATATGTTTGCACATTTAGCATAGTGTTGTTGCAAGGTGTTGTCGCTTTCGTCGCATTGTGCCGAATAGGTAACAAATGATTGTGGAGGTACGAATGTAACTTGTTCCTCTTGTATAAGCCGTGCTGGTTTGGTGACGATGGCAAATGTGCCTAAAAAAGGAACAGAAACGGACTTCTTTTGATACAGAATTGAACGTATGAGAGTTTCTAAATCCATAATCGTTTGTTACGACTACAAATTTATTCGCTCCTCACTGTAGAAATTCTGTTGACGGGGGAGAGTTTTCAGTCAGTTATCAACAGATAAATAATTGTTGCTTATTATTTTACGACAATGCCTTTGGTCTTGTATGTTGTAAGGGAATTTCCTTCGGCATAAATGAGCACGGCGTCGAATTCGGGGTGCTTATTGAAAAATTCCTTTGATTTTTCAACGCCCATTGCCATACACGCTGTTGCAATCGCGTCGGCATCGATACATTCTTTTGCAATAACCGTAATACTTAGTAAATCGGTGGGGATGGACTGACCTGTGTGCGGATTGACCGTGTGAGCATATTTCTTTCCGTTGGAATAGAAGAATTTTCGATAATTTCCCGATGTTGCCAATGATCTGTTATTCAATTGAATAGCTATTTCGCTTTGTTTTTCAATAGGTAACGAGTCTATTCCTTCTTCGGGACGAGTAATGCCAATTCTCCAAATGTTATTTTTTGCGTTTACTCCTTTCGCACGCATTTCGCTCCCCACATCGACCAAATAATTTTCCACACCTAAAGAATCCAGATATTGAGCGAGCAAATCGCTGGAATATCCTTGTGCATTGGCGTTTCCCGTAATTTGAATACGAGGGTCGTCTTTCACGCATTTCCCGTTCACTATGTTGATTTTATGCATACCGACAAACTGCAAAATACTATCTATCTGATTTTGAGTCGGTAACGGATG
>JAFZTG010000238.1 GCA_017618935.1 Bacteroidales bacterium
GGTACCCATATTCGTATTTGCAGACGAAACAGTTAAAACATACGTATCTGCCGCAAATGTAGCCGTATAAGTTGCCGTTCCTGTACATGTAACGGTTCTGCTTGCCGAGGTATTGCCATCATTCCATTTTACAAAATGATAGCCCGTTTTAGCTGTTGCAGTAATCGTTGTGGTTGCTTCGTATTCTATATTTCCACCTCCCGAAACTGTACCCATTGTTGTATTGGCAGACTTTACCGTGATAGCGAATTTTTTCCAAAAAATAGGATAGCCATTATTTTCGTTATCTACATCCATCATAAATACGTTTCCATCAGTGTTCAACACGGTAACCAACGCTTCTGACTGCATATACGTTTGTGCTTTTGACGTTCCTCCTTTTGTTGCGCCACAAGTTGATAAATAATAACTATTTGTGTTTGTGGTTTTACCGCAACCTATATAAGATGATGGTGTTATTTTTGAATACGTTAATGTACCTGCATTATAGCAATTCGTACAATAGTCTGATATTCCAATAAGATTTGCTTGTTGTGTTTCATCTGAAATAAGAGTACCTGTATTGTAGCAATTTGTTGCCTTACCTGGTCCTATACCATAGCATTGTTTACCTCTTAATTCTCCTACATTATAACAATTGTAATACTTTATATTTGTGTTCCCATCGTTCCCGTCGGAACATATTCCCCATGAACTACCCGAATTACCTACAATTCCTGCGTTATAACAGTTTTTTATTGTGATATCTGTTGTTGAGCCACGAGTATATAATAGACCAGCAGTTTTTGTAGATCCAGTATTGTAACAGTTTTCAATAATTATTTTTCCTACACTACTCGTTTCACAATATAATATTCCTACCCCGTAAGGTACATCGGCTATATTAAAACTATTTTTTATGGTAATATTACCACCTGACGCAGGGGAAAAGTGACAAATGCCTCCACTGAGAGTACCGCGAACAGTTGCTTCATTAGAACAATCGATAATTGTTCCACTACCCATCCATCCAATACACCCTCCAACTTTTTTTTGCGAGGCACCCGTTATATTTAGACTACGTTTATTATGACAATTAGTAACAGTACTATTCTCTGCCCTTCCAATTATTCCTCCTATATATGAAAGTTTTGTAGATGTTCGCTCATCTTTTCCACTAACAGTGATATTTTTTATTGTAGCATCTTTAATGTATCCAAATAATCCTGTCGTAGATTCAGAGTTAAGAGTAAATTTTAAAATATTTTTGGAGCCGCCATCATAAACTCCAGAAAATGGATATGCAGAAAAAATTCCTATAGATGTCCATTCCAAGTTGTTGAAATCAATATCAACGGTTTGCTTAAAATACTTTCCTGCATACGATTCCCCAGCTTCAACCATTGCTGATAAATACGCTAAATTTGCTGCAGACTCAATTAAATATGGATCGCTACTTGTTCCACTTCCATTTGTCCACTTTTTGGCACTACCATCCCAAGTGTCGGCAATAGAAGTCAGTGCCACACTCAATGTAATTAATAATAGGTAAATCTTTTTCATAACACTTTATTAATTCTTAATTTTTCGTAAAGGAAAAACAATCTTTTTTCATTTCAAAAAAGTGAGTCAATATGAGTAACAACACAAAATAGATTTTGCAATCCATTAAGAATCAAAGAATTGTAAAAGACAAGGGGAAAAATATTCTACGAATTGTAGAATGTTAGGAAACAGATTGGAGAAAAATCCGCCTAAGAATTTTTCAATATAAATTTTGCTAATAAGGTTGGTTGGTAACGTCAGAGTAAAACAATAGATTTTTCAAAAAATACTTGTAATTCTGAGTAGAATAGGTATATTTGTTTATTAAAAGGTGGCTATGTAGCCACCTTTTAATAAACAAACAGGAATAACAATGAAATATCCAACATTAGAAAAAGTATATGACGCATGGTTAGCGTTGCAACCATTGTCAGATAGTGACCGCGAAAAACTTAGTCGTCGTTTTACGATTGACTTTAATTACAATAGCAACCACATAGAAGGAAATACTCTTACCTATGGTCAAACGGAATTGTTGTTGCTGTTTGGAAAAGTCGTAGGAGAAGCAGAGGTGCATGACGTTCTGGAAATGACGGCAAGCAACGTGGGACTGCGTATGATGACAGAAGAAGCATCGTTAAAGGATACGCCTCTTACCCAAAACTTTATTCGAACCCTGCACCGCACGTTGCTTCGCGAGGATTACACCGTGTATCGTACGCTTCCCGGAGGTGTGCAAACAAGTTACGTGATTCATGCCGGTCAGTACAAAACACGTCCCAATAGTGTTATTACTCGCTACGGTGACCGTTTTGAATATGCTTCGCCCGAAGAGACGCCTGCATTGATGACCGACCTTGTTGATTGGTACAATCAGGCGGAACAGGATGGCAAACTTTCTCCCGTTGAGCTGGCTACATTGTTTCATTACCGCTATATTCGCATCCACCCGTTTGAAGACGGCAACGGACGTATCGCACGGCTTTTGGTGAACTTCATCCTTTATCGTCACAATTATCCAATGATAGTTGTTCGCAGCCGAAAGAAACATGAATATCTTGAAGCTTTGCATGCCGCAGACTTACAAGTCGGGAAAATCCCAAGTAAAGGCGCTAATGCGACATTAAAGGAAATCACTCCCTTTTTGAAGTATTTCAAAGGTTTAATACTGCAAGAAATATACACCGACGTATGTTTCTTAACGGAACATAATGAAAACCTGTGGTGGTACGATGGTGAGCGTGTAGAGTTCCGTACGCCCAATTACAGTAAAATACTCTATTTGATGCTTTCCGAGCCCTCTCTTTCTATTTCCGAAATACAAAGGCAAACCCAAATAAATATGTCGGCTGTAAAAAAACTTGTCGGCTTTTTGTTAGAAAAAAAATATGTAGAAAGAGGACAAACAGAAGGTTCTTGGCGAGTATTTATTACGCCGTCAATGTAAACTTTAGTGTAAAAAAATCTAAATCTGCTGAGAATAGTGTTGGAAGAAATCGTACTGCAAAATCTGGGAGATTTTCAAGAGTCGGTTCGCGTCAATGGTTTTGCAACGATAGATTTTATAGATATTGGAGCGGTCACAGTTTAATTGCTTCGCAAGCCAAACTGCCCGTCTGCCCTGTTCGTCCATCTGTTGCTTTATAAGTTTCCCTATATGAACCTCTATTGCCATGTCTTTTAATTCATCCATACAAAGTAGCATATATATTTTGTACCAGCAATGACTCATTTTGACTCATTTTCTTGTACGGAAGGGCAATAAAAAAGCGCGAACCCAACAATTCCGCTTCTACGAGGTGTTTGGTCAAACCTGATGTGGACAGAATGTACTGAGTCCACGCATACGCGTGGCATCGGACTTATCTCTTACCACACCACTTAAGCGACCAAACTTTCGCAGAATAAAGAAATAAAGCCAAAATGCTTCCTATTTATTTGTCCAAATATAAAGAAAAAAAAAGAATTTAGCTTCTTATGCCTCATTTTGTGGAAAATCTTTCCTAATCGGCAAGCAATGTTACTTCGGTCAAACCACCTGATTTTCCAAGTACATACGAAACAGGGGCGCCATCTCCATAACGCAATTTATCAAGATAAAGCGGATGATTTTTTATAAAATAGGCACAGGTAAACGTGCCACCAACTTTCAGTTTGGAATTGTGTGATTCTATCACCTCGAATAACAAATTTCCAAGAAACTTGACAATAACCATACGATTTGGCAACCATGCTAAACGAATCGTGGCACCCACAGGCAAATCTTCAGTCCTGATAGTACTATTGGTTATGTATTCCGACGTGGGTTTCTGGCTTTGAGACAAATGTTTTACAAAATCGGCATAGCCCGCATATTCTATACATTGAGCCAGAATGTCCAAGGATGAACGATGTGCTTTCCCTGTATCCTTATAGTAGCCCCAAATACGTTTCAATGTTGATGAACTCAACTGAATATGCGTTTTGTCCCAAATTTTCATTGATAACGCATCAAAATCATTGGGACCGCTCATCGGTTTGCCTGCCCATTGTTCTATGGCTGTACATAACTCTATCAGTTCGGGGGATTTATTCATAGTTTTTAAATTAGTTAATGGTTTTCAGTAGCATATTGATTGAATCTGATTGTTTTTGATACTCCTCGTCGGAAATGACATTATCTCTTTTTTGTTGCCCCAACTTTTCCAACTCATGATAGAGCGAAGGCAAGGTCATCTGTTTTTGGTTGGCAAGTGTAGTTTCATTAGCACAATAGAATCCTTTTGAAAGTTCGAAGGCACGCTCGCTGTTGTTAAAATGTACTCTAAACGAGTTGGCAAGAGATTCAGTCTTTGACTGGCAATAAACAAATCCCTTCTGCGCTTCCTCACGCCACGTAAAACAATGCTTGTTCAGACTGTCAATATGGTTGTCCCAGGCCGTTTTTGCCTGTATCTTGTACTGCGACAACAACACACGTTCTTCCTCAGTCAAAGTCGTATCGGCAAGTGTCAGATGTATTTCTGCTACTTGTTTCGGTTTTTCATAGGCAGATTGTTGTTCCGTTACTGGTATCTCTTTTATAATAGTTTCGCTTTGTATCAAAGTGTCATGTATGATTACAGGATCTTCACCTGCCTGGTTTTTCATAAGCACGAACAATAATCCTATCACAAGACACAAAAACAGTAATCCATATATTACAGGTGAAAAGTTTTTCCCTTTCAAAGCCTTTCGTACTGCGGCAATATTGGCAAACCGTTGATTTTTATCTTGTTTCGTACAACGTGCTATAACCCTGCGAATACGGATACCGGGCTTGGGGAACAAGTCTTTCAACAACTGTCCAACGGCAAATACGTCGGCTCGCTCGTCAATGGCGACATCGGGCACAAACTGTTCCGGAGCGGAATAATGTCGGGTTCCCGCCGGTTGTTTCAGTATTGCCGAGGTGTCACTATCAGATAAGCCGAAATCTATGATTTTCAGATGGTTACCATTACGAGTAACCAACAGGTTTTGAGGTTTTAAGTCCCGATGAACCACACCCGAGGCATGCACATACTCCAATGCCGAAAGCAATTCCTCTACAATTTGTTCACGACATTGCTGGTCGGGATTCGTTTTCAGGAATTCATCCAACGAAACGCCATCAACATATTCCATTATAATGCACTTGCCATACGGACTAACTTCATCAAAGTCATAGTATCGCACAATATTGGAATGTTGCAGCCCGACACCAAGTTCAAATTCTTTGGTCAGTAGTGCAGCATAAAAGTCGTTATCTGCAACTTCTGGCTTGACACCTTTGAGCAGAAACCAACGTCCGAATCGCTTTGCCTTAACCAACAAGTTATGCCCCGAAGATGGCAACTCTTCAAAATCGGTGAATCGTCGCTCCGACAAATTTACCGAGGAAGGAATTATCCCCGAAGAAGAAATATATGAATTTTCGTCGTTCACAAATTAAGGTTTAAGAAACATTTCCGAAGAAAACTCGGTAAAGTTTTTTGTAAAAGTAGAAAAAAAACGAATAGTTCGGGCATAAAACAAAAAATCCGTTCCAAGCAATGCCTGAAACGGATTTTAAAGTTAAAACCTTGTATATTATCCCAAGAATGTAATCAATACACCTGCAGCAACTGCGGATCCAATCACACCCGAAACGTTGCTTGACATACAGTATTGAAGCACGTGGTTTTGTGGGTCGTATTTCGTAGAAATTTCGTTAGCCACACGAGAAGCCATTGGCACAGCACTCAAACCTGTTGCACCGCAAAGTGGATTGATTTTCTTCTTTGCAAACAAGTTGAACAACTTAACAAGCATCACACCACTTGCAATTGACAATGCGAATGCGAAGAAACCACCAACAACGATACCGATAGTCTTCAAGTTCAAGAATACGTCAGCAGTCATTGTAGCACCAACGCACAAGCCCAAGATGATTGTCGCAGGGTTCATAATGTAATCCGTAGCGGCAGTCGTCAAACGTTGTGTATCGGAACCGATTTCCTTCAACAAGTTACCCAACAACAACATTCCCAAAAGCGGACCAGCCGATGGGACAAGAATGATAACGATTGTACCCAACACTATCGGGAAGATGATTTTCACCGCACGCAAATTTTTGATTGTGTATTTTGGAGGGAACAATTTATCTTGTTGCTTCATATTGATTTTCAATTCCTTTTCGGAACAAGTCAATTTCACAACCAGAGGAATAATCACTGGTACCAACGCCATGTACGAATATGCTGCAATAGCGATAGGACCAAGCAAATGCGGAGCCAACTTGATAGTAGTGAAGATGGCTGTAGGTCCGTCGGCACCACCGATGATAGCCAACGAAGCAGCTTCCTTAAGTGTGAATGCACCCGAAGCCATTGCAATCAACAATACGGCGAAAATACCAAATTGAGCTGCACCACCGAACAATGCCAATTTCAAGTTACGAAGCATTGGACCGAAATCGGTCATTGCACCAACGCCCATAAAGATAAGCGGAGGAAGCAAACCAGTCTTAATCAATGCATAGTACAAGAAGTTCAAAATTCCGTATTCATGGGCAATTTCGAACAAGTTCATATACATCATACGACCCTCGTCGTCAAGTCCCAACTCAATTTTATCGCCTGCCACAATCCCCAAATCCGCACCTGGAAGGTTTGCCAACAACACACCAAAACCGATTGGAATCAACAATAGCGGTTCATATTTCTTTACTATACCAAGATATAGCAAAACGAACGAGATGAGCAACATAAGCAGATAGCCGGGATTTTCAACAAACGCCCCGATTGCCGTCATCTCATATAATTTCTCGAATAATCCGTCGAACATTTCTCTATACTTTATTAAAAATTAGGCAGCAGGAAAATCCTGCTGTCTATTGTGAATTACTGAATTTTCATCAAAACATCATCTTCATCAACATCGTCGCCCGAGTTGCGGCAAATTTCAACAACCTTACCAGAAGCAGGAGCAGCTACTGCGTTGAATACTTTCATTGCCTCAATGTAACCAACAATGTCACCTTCCTTAACCATATCGCCTACGGCAACAGCTTTGGCAGAAGAATCTTTTGTCTTGAAGAATTTACCAGAAATAGGAGCAACTACATCGGTTGCATTGCCAGAAACTGGTGCTGATGGAGCAGCAGCGGCTGCAGCTTTCGGAGCATCAGCTTTTGGCGCGTCGTAGCTAACTGTTACAGCAAATTTCTCACCATTTACATCAACTGTCAATGATTGAGGTTTCAACGAGCCAACATTTGCCTTTGCAGCTTTCTTAGCAGCCAAGTCTGCCTCGAAGTCAGCTTTTGCCTTGCCTGATTTGTATGCACGATATTGTTCTGGGTGCATAGCCAACTCGAACAATTCTTCATCGTCTTGACCATATTCCCAACCGTTTGCATCCATTTCCTTGCGGAATTCATCCAATTTGTCTGGATACAAATCTTGTGGATTACCAGTAAAGAATTCACGACCTTGTTTTGCAGCCAATTCTTTCAATTCAGGAGCAACTTCGCCTGGCAATTTACCAGATTTACCAAGAATCATATCCCAGATGTTGTCGGCAATCATAGTCCAACGCTCTTTACCTTTTTCAAGTTGCATAAGGTTGAAAAGGGCAAGATTCTTAACATATTGAGAGAATGGAGTTACAAGTGGAGGGAAACCTACACGTGGCCATACGTATGCAACTTCATCGAACATCTTAACCATCAAATCGTCAGTCGTATATGCTGGTTTACCTTGTTTTGCACGCGATTTGTTGATGCTTTCCAAGTTTGTAGAAAGGTCGTTCATCAAACTACCCATCATACCGCCTGGAAGTCCGCAACCAATCAACAACGAAGTCAAACGACGGTTAGATTCAGGAATGTAGTAACCCAAGAAATCATCCATAAATTCTTGTGTCAACGTACGAGCACGCATGTATGCACCCATATTGATTTCAGGAACGTCAAAACCTGCGTCTTTCAACATTTCGCGAACCATAATCACATCGGCGTGACCTGTACCCCACGAAAGTGGTTCCATACCAACGTCGATAATATCACAACCAGCCTTTGCAACTTCCAAGATAGAAGCCGGTGTAAAACCAGGACCAGTTTGACCATGATATTGAATCGTGATGTTAGGATATTTAGATTTGATATAAGAAACAATCTTACCCAATGAAACAGGACGACCGATACCAGCCATATCCTTCATACAAATTTCATCGGCTCCACCTGCGATAAGTTCGTCAGCAAGGTTGCAGTAATATTCAACGGTGTGAACTTTAGAAACTGTCAAACACATAGTTGCCTGAGCAATCATGCCAGCTTCTTTCGCATATTTAATTGAATCGATAATGTTACGAGTATCGTTCAAACCGCAGAAACAACGAGTAATATCAACTCCTTGAGCTTTCTTTACTTTGTAGAATAATTTACGAACATCAACAGGAACAGGACTCATACGCAAACCGTTCAACGCACGGTCAAGCATGTGAGTTTGAATACCTGCTTCGTGGAATGGTTTTGTCCATGCACGAACAGCTTTATTTGGATTTTCACCATACAATAAATTTACTTGTTCAAAACCGCCACCGTTCGTTTCAACACGAGCAAAACAACCCATATTGATAATTTCGGGAGCTATACGAACCAATTGGTCAACACGTGGTTGGTACTTACCACTACTTTGCCACATGTCTCTGTAAACCAAAGAGAATTTAATTTGTTTCCCCATTGTGATTATACTTATTATATATGTTATTAAAATTACAATTTCTTAACGTCAACAACCGAACCTTTGCCGCCAGTAACGGTTGATACAGCTGAACAAATAGCCGAATAAACTTTCGGATCGATTGCAGGAGCTGCCGAAGCACTTGGTTTCGCTGCAGCAACTTCTTCAGGTAAAAATCTGTTTACAAAACGAATAATGACATTACCTAAAACAACCACTAAACAAAGCACAGTGAACACCGTCACCATACCTACAATCATCAAAAACAACGATTCACCCATAATTTTACCCTATGTGTTTCTTTCAAAAAAATTTGGGCAAATTTAAGAAATTAAATTTATATCAACGTGTTTTTCAAAAGTTTTTCCAAGAAAAACAATGGAAGTTATTTTTTTTACATTTGAAAAATTTTGAAGATAATTATGAAAAAATTCGTTTTACAAATTATACTAATAATTATGGGACTGTCTTTCTTAAATTTCTTAACTCAAAGCACTTGCAAGGTCTATAAAGGTACGTCAACCTACAGTAGCGATGTTATCTGCAACAGTAAAGATGGTAAAATCTACAAAGGTAATTCGTCATATTCCAGCGACGTTCTTGTAACTATCAGAGACAAAAAAATTTACAAAGGAAATTCCTCATATAGTAGCGACGTACTTTACACCATTTCCGACGGAAAGATTTACAAAGGGAACTCCAGTTACAGCAGCGACGTGGTTTGTACAATTCGTGACGGCAAAATGTACAAAGGTAATTCCTCGTATTCGAGCGACATTATCTGTAATTGGAGTGACGGGAAAGTATATCGCGGCACATCGTCGTACAGCAGCGACATTCTTTACACGATAAACAACCATGTAACCATTGCCGAGTTTTTTGCCATTTGGCATGTGGTGAATTACGTGTATTAGTTAAAACAAGGACACATGTCTTCTGAATAATTCCAATCTTTGAAAAACGACAGCAGTTTGCAAAAAATTATTACTTTTGCAGTCAATATGAAGAAGGTTGGTTTACATTTGGGTATAGACATCGGGTCGACGACTGCAAAGGCGGTTGTGACGCGTTGTGGCGAAATTATATACACGTCGTACGAGCGACACAATACAAAAATAAAAGAAAGTATTCTTGCCATTCTTGATAAAATCAAGGAGCAATTTCCGAAGGAAGAAAAAATCAAGATCTGCCTGACGGGTAGCGCGGCGATGGGTATTGCGGAACAAAAGAATCTTCCGTTCGTACAGGA
>JAFZTG010000239.1 GCA_017618935.1 Bacteroidales bacterium
CGGAGAATTGTTGTAGGGCTGTCACATTGTGGCTGCCGTGATACGACAGCCCTACATTAATCACGAAATTCTTCTAATAATATCTTCCGCCTGGATTTCATTCATTCTCATAATCGCAAACCATTGTTTCCCCAAATCTTTGAGTGAGGCACCAACGTGATATACGTCATCGTCCAAAATCAGGAATCGGTCGTGAGATTTTTTGTACCGCAAGACAGTAATTGGTTGGTATTGTGCGTTGTGGCGGTCAATGTCGAGTTGCAGCTGTTCGCCAATGCTGTGGGTGTAAATGGTTGCCGTCACGCCGTTGTTTCTTTTCTCAAGCATAAGCAGCGTACTTTCGTCAATGTAGTTGTCAATCAGCACAATGCGGCGTTTTGCTGATTTTATCAGCCGGCAGACAAGTTCGTATGCATCGAAGATTTGCCCGTCGAAAAAAATGCCTTCCACTGGTGGCAACGCGGTACGGACAAAGAAGTCAATTTTGTTTTCTGTCTGCGTAACACGCTGTTCCAGTCGTTCTATTCGTTGATTTACGGAATATCCCTTGAGCAAATAGTCTTTCAAAACTTGGTTTGCCCATTGACGGAATTTTGTTGCATTCCGAGAACTTACTCTATAACCAACAGATAAGATGGCATCCAAATTATAATGCAGAATATTCCGCTTTACCATACGTGAACCTTCTGAACGAACTACCGAGAAAATCTCGGTAGTTGATTTTTGATCCAGCTCATCTTCCTCAAAAATGTTTTTCAAGTGCAATCCCACGTTGTCAACAGAACAACCAACTTATTCCAATTTCCCCTGATTCTGTTTTTCCAGCTGTTTGAAATCGAAATTCGACTTAATCTGCGAAAGTATCGCATTCACAATCTTATGAATTTCACCACCTTTCGTATAATCGGCAGCACAAGCAAAGTTTACGCGATTTTCGTGAATGAGTTTTTTCGCCAATTCTTTCTTCCCCTCAACCTGAGGATTGTAAATTGCTATTGAATTTCCGCCGTATTGTTTCACCATCCGCATACAGGGGATATCGGTTTCCCCGTCGCCGAAGTATATCATGTGCTTAAATGGAATCGGACGTTCTTCCTCTGGTTTATATTCGTTCACTCTACTATTTTCGCTTATGTTTGAAATACCCTTATTTATCATAAACAAAAATTGTGTTTTCGTGGTAAAATCCACCGCAACGGCTGGCCATTCGGCAATTTCATCAACATTATACATAAACGAACAGGCATAAATCTGCTTAAATTTCGAAGCTATCTTCGTCCCTTCTATCATTTCCTTCAATCCCGATGAATTGATATAATGCTCAACAATGACATTGTATTTTTGAGCCAACAACTCTATCTCGTCAAACCACGCTTCCACCCCTGGATAAAGCTCCACGCTTTTCCCGTAATTCACAAATGCCTGACGACGGATACTCCTACCAGCAGCACGCGATTTGTCAATCATCAGTTTCATGTAACACAAAATGTTGCTCGCATTGTGCTTTACGACCAAATCGTCGGCCTCTTTCCAAAAAACATCTTTGTCGTTGATTCCTATCTCTTTCAAAAAATCAAACTCCTGCATATTCCGAGGCGACAAGGTTCCGTCGAAGTCATATATTAACGCTACCGTAGGTTTTGTTGTCATATCAAATTCTTTGTTTCAAAAATACGGTAATTCATTGAGAAATCAAGTTTTTTATACGAAATCTGATTATAACACTAATTTGCCAGCGCAACGCTTGCAAAACTAATGGATTTCACGTTTGAGTTTTGTAGAATCATTTCGGCACACGAGATGCAGGTGGCACCTGTTGTTATTACATCGTCAAGAATAAGTATGTGTTTGTTTTCAAATGCTTTATCGTTAATTACTTCAAATATTCCTTGAACATTCTCAGCTCGCTCTTCTTTGTTTTTTCGAGTTTGTGTATTGGTATAAATCTTTCGAATTATTGCATCGGCAATGATAGGCGTTTTCGTAATGTTTGAAATGCCTTCGGCTATTTTCTGACTTTGATTGTAACCTCGTTTTCGCTGTCGTTTGGGATGTAGCGGAATAGGCACTATTGCGTCAATGTCGTCGAGAAATCCCGATTCCTGCAGTTTTACGCCGAACATTTCTCCCAACAATATTCCAATATCATCGCGACCTTGATATTTCAGTTTATGAATGAGATGCGCGTAATTGGTGTGCTTCTGATAATTGAAAAATGCTGTAGCTCTTTCAAACTGCACTTGTCCGGCAAACATTTTTTCCACCGGATTACGTTCCTTATTGTGTAGATAAATCTGAGGGATGTCCAGAAGACAATCCGTACAAAGCAGATGTTCACCATATCGGAGGGCATTGCCGCAAACTTCGCACGTTTCGGGAAAGAATAGTTGAAGGAGCTCCCGAAGACGTTCTACAATGAAAGACACTATTTAATCGTTCCTTGCAGTTCCAAGTAGCGAGCAATGTATTTGCCTATGATGTCGAATTCCAAATTTACACGAGTGCCAACCTTGAAATTATGGAAGTTGGTGTTTTCAAACGTGTAAGGAATGATAGCCACCTGGAACGAATTCTTTTGTGAATTGACCACGGTCAAACTAACGCCATTGACTGTAACAGAGCCCTTTTCGACGGTTATATAATCCTTTTGTGCAGGGTCATATTCAAACGTGAAATACCAACTGCCGTCGGCTTCGTCGATTTTTGTACAAACTGCTGTCTGGTCAACGTGACCTTGTACGATGTGACCGTCCAGTCGGCCGTTCATATTCATACTACGTTCCACGTTCACCTCATCGCCCACGGTCAAATCTCCCAAGTTCGATTTTATGAGCGTTTCTTGCATTGCAGTCACCGTGTACGTCGTGTCGGTTTTCTTCACAACCGTCAGGCACACGCCGTTGTGAGCAATGCTCTGGTCGATTGAAAGTTCTTTCACAAAACTGCACGAAAGAGTAAAATGGATGTTTGTCTGGTCTTTTTCAATGCCAACTACCTTGGCACATTCTTCAACTATTCCTGAGAACATATTTATATGGTTTTATGTGCAGCAAAAGTACGATATTTTGGGAATTAAGAATTAAAAAATAAGAATTAAAATTTAAAGGGCAACATTCAACTCCCCTGTCTTAATTCTTAACTCTTCACTTTTAATTATCTTAGTGTTTCCACCTATGAATCGCTTCGTAATCGGGACGGATTTTTAGGATTTTGTCGTACACCTGATTGGCTTTGTCGAATTTTTTCCCGTCTTCGTAACTTTTTGCGAGAAACAGTAATGTGTTGAGGTAGTACCAGTTACACGACAAATTCTTCTCCTTCTTTTCCATAAGAGCAATAGCTTTCTGAAACGAGGAAACGGCATCATCGAAATCCCCACCGATAAAAAGAGCATAACAATACAGCAGGTTGCCATATTCAGCCCAACTATACGGAGAATCTTTTGCTTCGTCAATAGCCGTCTTTGCGGCAGAAAAACTCATTGGCAGACGATAAACCGCCGTAAGGGGATTGTTGAGTGCGGAATAGGCATAATATGGTGATTTCAAGGCAAGTACTTTTTTAGAATACGTTTCATTCTTTTCAAGTTCTTCAATGTCTTTTCCTAACGCATCTAACTGAATGTCAATTTGTTTCGACGATTTGTCATTAAAAAGCAGATACGCAATATAAAGATGTCGCACCATCGCACGTTTGAACTGTACGTCGGCAGACTTTGTCTTCTCATATTCCGAACTCAATTCGTCAATAAAAACGTTCCACTCCTTCATGTTCTGATTGATGAACGATTTTGTAAGACGGCAGTCAATGTCGGATTGTGCAAGGACACAAATCGCGACAAGGGTAAAAAATATGGTAGAAACTATTTTTTTCATTGTGTAGCCACGCTGGGAATCGAACCCAAATCAATTGTTTAGGAAACAACTATTCTATCCATTGAACTACGAGGCCAAGAGTTATTCTTCTTCTCGAACTTCAAATTCAAGATTTAATAATTTGGAAAACCTCATCCCCGATGAAGCCATATCGACGTCGTCTTTTTTACATTTCCAAATTACCTGAACGAATACTTTTTCGTTTATTTTTTCCAATAACAAAAATATTTTAGCAATCTGTTTTGCCGAAGACGTATTGAAATATTCCATAAAGAAAACAAAATCCATGTCGTTTTCAACAACTTCGGTGTATTGCTGAAGCCATTCAAACACAGGAGTGTAAAAAGCAACGGAATCCTCTGGCAACGAGCGTCCGGAAACAGAAAACTCATTGTTTTCGGGATCAAGAACAATTCTTGGTGTATCTTCGGTTTCTTCTATACGTAGAGCTTCCATATTAAATAGTCACTTGCATTAGCAGGAATGACAACGTATCATTCACTGATGTTATTTCATATTGTATTTTATGACAACTCTTGATTCTCAAGTCAATAAATCCCAATCCTGCTTCTTTGCTGTTATCTACGTCAAAATTGAGCAAACATTTGGTATAATAATCCTCAAGCTCTTTTGCTTCGAGTGAATTTAAGAATTCTATTTTTTCTTTTATTTTGTTCACTGTTGTTGTATGAACGTAGTTTCCAGCACTTAGAATAAAGTCATCGCCATTCTGCGAAAGGAAAAAGAGCACAGGATTTCCTCCCTCTTTTTCAACGTCAAGTTTTGCTCCATGTTTCACAACATTTTGCAACATTTCGACCATCGCGTTGTACATTTTCTTTTTACGTTCCAAACAACCAAACGCTTGTTCGTTAATCAGCGAAAGAATATCCATCAAGCTTTTCTGATTCAACCCTCCGTTGAAAATCAACATGATATTTTTTTGAAGGATGAATTTATGAAGAGCCACAACATCTTGAATATCAATAAAATCTATTGAAACCTCGTCCAGCTGTTGTGAGATTGACGTGTTCATATAAAAATATGAAATTGCCTCATCAATTTTCTCAAACGAGTAAAACAGCTTATTTCCCGATTTACGAGCCATCTCAATCAAACCAAGCCCTGCACCACCTTTCGAAGATATACTTCCATCTTCAAGAACCTGCTTATAATATAGTTTCAATGCGTCCTTGTCAAGGCAGTTGACTTTTTCAAGCAATTCAGTCAAATGGGGAATCGCCTCGTTGTTGACTACATTGCCCGATGTCATCTGATAGGACTTATCCTTGTTGCAAATCACGAACATACCCGACTGATCGGCAGTCACATCTTCACGACCATCGACAAACTGATGGCGGGTAATGTTTTGCAGACATTCGACCATAATGGAGAACACGCGTTTCTTCAGTTTGGGGGACTCTCCAACCAAAGTCAGGTTGTTTTCCGTCAGTGCAATAATACTGTCGGTGATAGCCTGCGAGAAAAGGCCACGGTACACGTACACGAGGTCTTCTCGTTGAAGTCCTTCAAACAATGTTAATTCATTTATTTCTCTTTCTATTTTTTTCTCCATAAAGTCAAAATGACTAACATTGCGAAGATAGAGAATTATTATTAACTACGCAACAGAAAAGTAGATTAAATTTTTATTTTTTTCATTGACAATAGTTTGATACCTTTGGGGCAAATAATTTTGGAAGAATTCCGTTATACAAGACATGAAATTTCGAATAGCGTTGGTCGGATTGGTTTTCTCGTTGTTCTTTTGGGCATCGTGCGAGCGGGAACACTATGCCTCACAGTCGTCCGATGTGCTTACTTTTTCAGCCGACACTATCAGTTTCGACACTATTTTTACTGAGAAAGGTAGCATAACGCAGTGGTTTCAAATCAAAAACGAACAGGACGGAATCATAAAAATTGACAGAATTTATCTTTCCGAAGGGAAATCATCGCAGTTTTATATCAATGTAAACGGCGTTCAGGGCCCCGAAATCAAAAATATTGACATTGCCGCCGGCGATAGCATTATGGTCTTTGTGCAGACGAAACTCAACGCTCAAAAGGTTGATACGGCTTTGTACCACGAGGATTTCTTAGTTGTGGATTATAATTCTATTCAAAGTAAGGTGGTGTTTACCGCATGGGGACAGGACGTCATAAATTATAAAGGTACGGCATTAAATACCACGACGTTCACCGCCGACAAACCCTATGTAATTTACGACTCGTTGATTGTCAACGCTGGCGAGACTTTGACGGTGGAAAGTGGTGCAAAGATTTATATGCACTACGGCTCCAATATTATTGTGCGGGGCACATTGAAATTGAAAGGCACAGGCGAAAAACCCATTTCCATCTCATCCGACAGATTGGAAGACACCTACCAATTGCTTCCTGGGCAATGGGGCAGCATCATTTTTGAACCGACAAGCAAGGACAACGAAATTTGTTTCACCATGATTAAAAACGGAGTGAACGGATTGGTGTTCCAGGGAGAATCCGATAATCTGATTCTGTGTGACATAAACAACACGCAAATTTCCAATATGTCGGGATATGGCGTGTATGCACAAAACGCCCACATCAACAGTTATAACTGTGTTTGGGTGAATTGTGAATACAATGTATTACGCATACAAGGCGGTTGGTTCAATTCCGTGCATAATACAATTTATAATGAAGGTACTCCGCAAGGTCGGAAATATTATCCGTCGGTCTATATCACCGATGACGACACGATTCTTTCGCCAATACAGCAAGCATATTTTTTCAATTCTATCATTATTGGTACCATGACAAACGAAGTTGCCATGAATTCAAAAAATGGCGACAACTCGCTTCCGTGTCTTATCAAGAATTGCTTGCTTCGCGATACCTATACAAAATCGGATAGTGCATATTATAAAGAGAACTTTTTCTATGATTCCGAAAAGAACCTGTTTGCAAGCCATACGACGTTTCGTCTCGACACGCTTTCGCAGGCAATGAATATCGGTAATCTGGAATATGCCAATTTACATCCTGTTGATTTGTTGAATCATTCTCGTACCGAAGACGGGAAACCCGACGTTGGCGCAATGGAATACTACTATGAAGCGAAACAGGAATAACATATTTCTTTTGATAGGATTGGTCGCTGTCGTGATAGCCTTTACAGGTATCGCTTCGGCAATGTTCGCCCAGTCTGCGCCAGACTTTTTGTTTATGTCGTATAATGTTGAAAATCTGTTTGATACGACAGATAATCCACAAAAAAACGATGATGAATTTCTTCCAAATGCCAAACGAGAATGGAATTCGTATCGCTATCAGAAAAAACTGACGAACATCTCGAAAGTGATTGTGGCCGCTGCGCAAAATTGGCACAACCCCGACGTGATTGGGCTCTGTGAGGTTGAAAACGACACGTGTTTGCGAGATTTGCTTCATCGCACGAATTTATACAAGTTACATTATAACTATATACATTACGATTCCGAAGATGCTCGGGGAATCGACGTGGCTTTGCTCTATAACGAAGAAACGTTTAAACCGTTGACACACCGTCCTTTGCGAGTAGTTTTTGACGACAAAAACCGTAAAACTCGTGATATTCTCTATGTTTCGGGCATAATGACTGCGACGAAGGACACCGTTCACATTTTTGAATGCCATTTCCCATCGCGTCGTGGCGGACAGGATGTGAGCGAGCAATACCGAATGGTTGTGGCTCAATGTGTTCGTAAGCATATTGACAGTTTGTATGCGAAAAATCCCAACGCATACGTCATCGTTTCTGGCGATTTCAATGATTACCCCGACGACAGAAGCATTGTGGAAGGATTGCAGGCTAAAAAGGTTGGAACCGACTGCGAGCAATGTCTGATAAGTCTTGAGGACAAAAAAGCCGAAGGTACCTATAAATTCCAGGGACAATGGAATTTCCTGGATCAAGCGATGGTAAGCAGTCGTTTTTTGAAAGATTATTCCGTTGAATACGCCGTTGTGCAAAATGAGTTCTTACTTGACCGAAGTGCAAAGACTGGAGAAACTACACCACGAAGAACCTATCAGGGAACATTCTACAAGGGTGGCATCAGCGACCATCTACCCATTACCGTTTCGGTAAAACGAAAGTAACTGGTTTCCTCTTGAACGCTGCTTTATACTTTTGGACTTTTCATTAGCCCACATCACCCTGCCCAATGCTCCCGGTCCAAACTTCTATATTGAATCGCCTCCGCCAAATGTTCGGTTTCAATATTCTCCGACTGAGCCAAATCGGCAATGGTACGAGCCACTTTTATGATTCTGTCGTATGCCCGTGCCGACAATCCTAACTTTTCCATAGCCGTTTTCAAAAGGGCTTGGCAGTCATCGTTCAAAACGCAGTATTGCCGTAACTGTTTCGCATCCATCTGTGCATTGCAGAAAATGGACAACTCGGCAAACCTACGATGCTGAATCTCACGGCACTTCACCACACGTTCCCGAATCTCAGCACTCGTTTCCGTCTGCGTTTTCTTCGACAATTCTTCAAAAGGAACTGGAACGACTTCTATGTGTATATCTATTCTATCCAGCAATGGTCCAGAAATCCTATTCAGATATTTCTGCACGACACCAGGACCACACACACACTGTTTCTCGGGATGGTTGTAATAACCACACGGGCAAGGATTCATGGAAGCAATCAACATAAAACTTGCGGGATAATCCACCGAGAATTTTGCCCGAGAGATATTGATACGTCTGTCTTCCAACGGTTGTCGCATTACTTCCAAAACTTGACGCTTAAACTCGGGCAATTCGTCTAAAAACAACACGCCGTTGTGTGCCAACGAAATCTCTCCTGGTTGCGGATATTGGCCTCCGCCAACAAGAGCCACATCGCTCACCGTATGGTGCGGGGAACGAAACGGCCGTTCGGTCATCAGCGAAATGTGGCCCCCCAATTTTCCAGCAACAGAATGAATCTTTGTGGTTTCCAACGCCTCGTGTAAGGTCAACGGCGGCAGAATGGAGACAATTCGCTTTGCCAGCATCGTTTTTCCCGCTCCTGGAGGGCCTATCATAATGAGATTATGTCCTCCCGCGGCGGCAATCTCCAATGCCCGTTTCACATTTTCCTGACCTTTCACATCAGAAAAATCGTAGGTACAATTTACTATGTGCTTAAAAAATTCCTCTCGCGTATTGATTTCAGTTTTCTCCAACTCACGATTTCCCTCAAAGAAATCAATCACTTCCTTGATATTTTCCACGCCATACACGTCCAAATCGTTCACCACTGCCGCTTCGTAGGCATTTTCCTTGGGTAGGATAAACCCTTTGAAGCCGAACTTTCGTGCCTCGATAGCCATCGACAATGCTCCATTGATACGATGAACGCCTCCGTCGAGCGATAATTCGCCCATAATGAGATATTCCCCCACCCGTTCTTCGGAAATTTGCTTCGAGGCGGCAAGAATACCAATGGCAAGCGTCAAATCGTAGGCTGTGCCTTCTTTTCGCAAATCGGCGGGAGCCATATTTATGGTGATTTTGCGCCCGGGCAACTGATAGCCCACACTCCGCAATGCTGATTCTATCCGTTGCTGACTTTCTTTTACTGCACTATCTGGCAATCCCACCAGATAGAAATTCACACCGCTGACAATATCTGTCTCAACTGTGATAATTCGTGCGTCTATACCATTTACCGCACCTCCATACGTCTTTACTAACATAATTATTTTTTTTTCATCTGTTTTGGCGTGGTAACCACACCAATGGCTTTTTCAATGCCAAAGATAGAAAAAAAAAGAAAAGGAATACGATTCCTGTAAGAATTGTATTCCTTTTCGGGCAAAAAAGTTTCAACGCTATTATTTGCGCGCTTTTATGGAATGTTCTATGATAGCAGAAAATACTTCTGCCTCGTTCAAGCCTTCGGCACGCATTTGTTTTGGTACTATGCTCGCCTTGCTCATTCCTGGATTAGTATTGATTTCCAAGAAATTCAAATCTCCCGAATCGGTGATAATAAAATCAACACGACAAATACCAAAGCAACCTAAGCACTTGTAAATTCGGGCAGTTTCTGCCTTACATGCTTTGGTAATCGCATCAGAAAGTTCGGCAGGAGTGATTTCTTCGCTGAAACCACTTTCGTATTTTGCCTGATAATCGAAAAACTCATTTTTCGTACGAATTTCGGTGATTGGCAACACGTGAACACCATCTTCCACCTCGTAGGCACCAACAGAAACTTCCGTACCTTTTACAAAACGTTCAATAATAACCTCAGTATCTTCGCCAAACGCCTTTTCAATGGCAGGAATCATGTCGGCTTCGGTTTTTACCTTTGAGACACCGAAACTGGAACCGCCGTTATTCGGTTTCACAAAGCAAGGCAAACCAACTTTTGCAACAATCCCCGAAACATTTATCTCGTTCCATGGACGAAGCAGCACTGCATCGGCAGTCTTTACATCAAAAGATTTAAGAAATGCTTTCGTCGCATATTTATTGAAGGTCAACGAACCTGCAAAAACGCCACAACTTGTATATGGAATGCCCAACAAATCCCAATATCCCGGCATCTGACCATCTTCGCCCGGCGTTCCGTGAATGGAATTATAGACGCAGTCGAAATTGATTTTCTCACTTTTGTACGTGAAAGAAAAATCGCTCTTGTCAATAGGGAACTCACCATCAGGCATTTGAACCATCCAATCGCCGTGAGAAATAAATACCGTATAGACATCGTACTGATTTTTGTCAATCATTCCACTCACTTGTATGGCACTATTTTTTGATATATCCGATTCAGAAGTGAAACTTCCTCCTACAACAGCAATTTTCTTTTTCATATTTAGAACCTTTTTTAATTTTTATATATGTGGCTTCAACATGTTCAGCCATTTTTAATTCTTAGTTTTTTATTCACGGATGTTTAGGAAATACCGTGATGTGATTTGTAGAGACGATGTGCACATCGTCTCTACATAGAACCCCGTGATTTCACATAATTATCAATTGTCAATTCTCAATTATCAATTAGTTTATGAGATTTAATATATTCTAATATTTGTTTATCGTACGCTTCTGCAAGACGACGCACCACAGGATTATTCACTTGATACGAAATATCCTCAATTTGACGTATTGGAAGCACTTTTGGCGATGTTCCCGATATAAATGCCGCATCAAAGTTTTTAAGCTCCGACAAGGCAATTTTTCGTTCTACCAAAGGTATTTGTAACGAATGAATCAGTTCTATGATTTGCAAGCGAGTGATACCACATAAAACATCTTGTGCCAATGCAGTCACAATGGTATCACCTTGCACAAAAAACGTGTTTGACTTGCTCCCCTCGGTAACATTGCGGTCGTTGTCAACCAACAACACTTCGTACACGCCCGTTTCGGCAATTTTCTTATATGCATTGTTTTTTACGGCAGCTTCTTGTTTCACATTGGGGTTTGAACGTTCGCCCTCGAAGGTGCCACATACAACGCCGTTTTCATACATTTCGATTGTGGGATACGAATGCTTTATCTCATACACCAGAAACTGTGTCTCGTCTGCGGGAGAGATGCTATATACGCAACGCACGTTGCCATTTTTCAATCCATACAGTGAAATAAACGTACGAATAGAATCGGCAAACACATTCTCGGCAAACGGGCGTTTTCGGTGCGACAAATCGAATGACTTGAGGAAACGGGCAGAATGGTCTTCCACAAACAACGGAACAGATTCCATCACTCGTAGCACATCGTAGATAACCACAGCACCGTCAGGAATAGAGACGGTTTCAGCATCGAGTAACGAGCCGTCCTTCAGTATCTTTTTTGAAACGCAATCCTTTACCATAGCCTTTTTCGTTAAAGCATAGTAAAAGTATCAAAAAACAAGGGAGACTATTCGCTGGCGTATGTTTTTTATTAACCAAATATCTACATAAAAAAGGGCTGCCCGAATGGACAGCCCCCTTTTTCTATTTCAATTGTCGAAGATTATTTTACAAAACCCTTAACAACTGTTCCGTTTTGAGTTTCAACAATTACTTTGTAAACACCTTGTGCAAAGCCAGCAGCATTGATTTCGATTGCATCACCTGCAGTTTCTTCTTGTGCAACAACCTTACCTGTTGCGGAAACTACTTTGACTGAGATCATGTTGTCTGCCTCAACTGTTACAACATCTGTAACCTTCGTCGGGTAAACCTTTGCATTGATTGTTACATCCTCTACTGCAAGGATTTCGATAGTAGGATCGGCACCCATTGCCTTGATTGCATCTAACAATTTCTTTGCAGCTGCATCAACTTGGCTTTGAGTAGCAAACTCTTCGTAACGAACTTCTTGTGCATCCATCCAAGCTTTTTGGAACTCATTCCAAATCACAGGAGAAATTTCACCTCTACGTGGATTCGTTCCCACTACGATAGTTCCCTCCTTAACTTTGTCGTAGATTGAGTAAGCACCCCAATTCTTATCATCAATACATTGAATCAAGTACTCTTTGTTAGCACGAACTGGAGTAACTGTTACTGTAATTGTCTTAGAAACAATATCTTCTGCAGCACTAATAGTTACCGTTGTCGTACCCTCAGAAAGAGGAGTGATCAAACCGTTTTCACCAACAGTAAGAATTTCAGGATTATCAACAGTGTATATCAAATTCTTATTGGTTGCATCCGACGGATAAACCGTAGCTCTGATATATGCTTCCGTTGCATCCGATTGAATAGATACGTTGTCAGCAGCAATACTTGTTACAGGTATTGTATTGATAGTTATATACGCTGAACCTGTAACACCTGATCCGTCAGCTGCCGTAGCAGTGATTTGAATCATACCCGATGCCTTGGCAGTTACCAAACCTGTAGCAGACACGGTTGCTTTTTCAGTATCGCTTGATTCCCAAATTACTTGTTTGTTAGAAGCTGTTGATTCACCTACGTCAGCTTTTAACTGGATCGTACGACCTACGGTCACGCTATTGCTTCCGCTCAAAGAGCTTACAACAATACTCTTAACCTTCTCTATTACCTCAATTTCAACAGTCTTTATCACGGCTGCATTGGCAGTTGACTTGATTGTCAAGGTTGCCTTACCACCTTGATTACCCGTAATTGTAATCGTTCCATTGTCATTTTGAACATAAGAGAAGATAGCAGAACTTTGACGTAATGTAACTTCAGTTTGAGTCGTGTTATCTGGCTCGAATGAAAGAACTAACGTTTGACTTTCAGCACCTGCTGTCACTGTAACCGTATTCGAAGATGTCAAGATTTCCGAAACAGGAATTGTTTGTTTCAAAACTGTTACGGTACACTCATTCGAAACAGCGTGTTCAATATCGTTAGCAGTAGCAATAATTACAAATTGATCACCTTCAGTACCTGTAACAGTTACTTCACCTGTAGTTGGATCAATTGTACCACCGTTACCTGACTTGATTGACCATGTATATGTAACGTCATCAGCATCAGAAGGAGTAACCACAGCTTTCTTCATTGTGAATGTAGAACCTGCCTCCTTGCTCAAACTACTTTCGATTGTGATGGCAGATACATACTTAGGATCTTTAACCAATTTGACAGTAACTGTAGCTGATTTTGAAGTTCCG
The DNA here is from genome assembly GCA_017618935.1 of Bacteroidales bacterium. The sequence continues at coordinate 13,483 of JAFZTG010000239.1, forward strand.
TCAAGAGTTGTAACGGTTACCGTAACTTTCACATCACGTGGTTGTGATGTCGATTTACCAGAAACAAGACCTGAAGTTTCATCTACCGTAATGTAGCTACTTGTAGTCTTCCAAACAATGCTTTGAATAGAAGCATTTTGTGGAGCGTATGACAATGCAGTTGACAAATCCAATTCGCCAGATTCTGTTACTACATATTCGCCATCAGCAATAGTAACGCTTTCAATTGGGAAGATTTGGTCAACAATTGTTACCGTAACACTACCTGATGTACCCGAACCGTCATTCGCCGTAGCAACAACATCGAATGAAGAACCTGAGTTTCCAATTACAGTTACATTACCTTGTTGGTCAATAGTTGCATTTGCATTAGAAACTGACCATTTGTAAGTAGGATCATCAGCATCGCTTGGCTCTACCTTGGCAGTTGCCTTGAATGAACCATTTTCTTGAACTGATTGTGGAGCAGTTACCGTGATTGCCGTTACAGGGATAGGACCTTTCAAGATCGTTATCGTAGTATTGGCAGTCTTAGTAACACCACCAGCAGTTACTGTTACCGTTACGGTCACATTCGTATTTGATTTAACAAATCCTGCTGCCAAAACTCCATTTTCAATTGAAGCACTTGTTTCAGGAGATACCGACCATTCAATTTCTGGAGAAGTTGCTTCTTCAGGATTGATAGTCACAAAACCTGAAAGATCTACGGTACCATTTGACTCAACCGTTGTTGGTACACCTGCAGCAAATGTTACGTTCGATACAGGAACAATTTGTTTTACAACCGATACGTTACAAGTTGCTTGCTTACCTTCGGTGTAAGTAGATTTTACAGTAATCACAGCAGTACCTTCACCTACAGCAGTAACTTCACCATTTGCAGATACGATTGCAACAGATTCATCGCTTGATTCCCAAGCAACAGTCTTGTTGTAAATACCATCAGTTGGAAGAATTGTTACAACGAATGATTTGTATGTATCACCTACTGTCAACGAAATGTCTGACTTGTTCAATGTAACAGATTCTACAGCAGGATCAGAACAATCTTTTACTACGAATTGAACTTCTGGAGCGACACCCGTACATCCGTTTTCATCGGTGTAAGAATAACCTACCGTGAATGTTCCTTCGCCAAGTGAACTTGGTACGAAGTTAGTAGCAGGATTATTGTTGATTGTGAATGAACCACCTACGGGACTTGCAGACAATGGAACCTCAACTGCAGAACTTGAGCAATATTCAGCGTCAAGCGTGATTTCTGGAGTTGGCAATGCTTTAACTGTCAATGTAGCAGTAGCAGCAGCTGATGTACAACCGTCAACAGTTTGTGTTACTGTATAAGAGTAATCCTTAGCTGTTGTCACACCTGAAACAACTTGTGTAGCGTCAGTTCCAAGTGGTGAGTTGTTAGCATCGTACCATTGTAAACCAGCACCTGTTGCCGAAACTTTGTAATCAGCTTCCTTACCGATACAAGCAGTAGCAGGAGCCGTTGTTGGAGCATCAGGAGTAGCCTTTACTGTATATGTAACTTCTGCGAAATCAGAAGTACAACCAGCAACTGTTTGATTTACATAGAATGTCGTTGTTTCTGTAACACCAGTTGGTACGAATGACTTCGTAGCCGTTGCAAGAGCAGCAGCATCTTGAGATGCGAACCAGTTAGCAGATTCAACTGTTGTCATTGCAACCAATTCAGCACCGGCACAAGAAGAAGCACCTGTTGCCGTTGGAGCAGCTGGTTTCGATTTGAATGAAACAACTTTCGAAGCACGAGCACTTTCGCAAGATTCAGGTTCTTGAGATGCGAAATATGTACCAGCAGCTGTTACATCCAATGTAGCACCTTCGCCAAGTAAATTTCCACCTTCACTTGCATCATACCATTTAACATTGGTACCTGTTGCAGTCAATGTTACCGTTTCGCCTTCACATGCTTCGTCAACATCAGCAATTGTAGGAGCTGGTGTCATACAGTCAGTAACTGTTACTGTTACAGGAACTTTCTCGCTTTCGCAGTTTCCGTCAGTATTTGTTACATAGAATGTAGTCGTTGACTTAGCATCAGTTGCAACAGATGTCGTGAACGAATTACCAGTGCCAACAGAAGCACCGTTTTCAGAATCATACCATTTGATTGTTCCTGAACCTGTCGCAGTCAAAACTGGAGCAGAAGCATTAATTTCAACTACAGCTGGAGTAGCAGTTGGAGCAGTAGCTTTCGTTACTGTAATGTCAACTGTTTCACTTGCAGAACAACCATCTGCATTTTCAGTATAAGTCAATTCATAAGTATCGGCAGTAGAAGACGCGAATGTAGTACCACTTACTCCCGTACCTTGCCAAGTACCTGTTGTTGGAGTAAGAGCAACTTCCTCACCTGCACAAGCAGTAGTAGCAACATCGCTCAAGTTGATTGAAGGAGCAGCTTTCACTGTTACTTTCGCTTCAGCAGAACCTTCACAACCTCCAACTGTAACGGTATATGTTACCGTATTTTCACCTACTGTAGCAGTTGCAGGGTTGAATGACGTTGCAGCAACAGCGTTTACTTTGAATGTACCACCATCAGGAGCAGCAGTCATTGTTACAGCAGCATCGCCACTACAATATGATTCTGCAAGACCAGAAATCAGCGGAGTTGGATTATTTGTTACTGTAATTTCAGATTCTTTCACTACTTCACAAGCACCTTCTGTGTAAGTGTATTTTACAAGTGAAGAACCAGATTTTGGATCGAATGAAGAACCTGTCACACCAGTACCAGACCACGTACCTGTTGATGGATTTGCCGTCAATGTAGCGACTGCATCACCAGAACACATGGTAGTTGGAACTGTAACTGTAACCGTTGGAGCTGCAGTTACTTTGATAGATACAGGATATTGATTTTGACAACCTGTTTCACCAATAGTGTATGTTACTGTATAATTACCATCACCAACTGTTTTCGGGCTAAATGAAGTACCTGTAACGCCAGCACCTGACCAAGTACCTGTTGCTGGAGTAGCACCCAATGTTACAGATTCAACTGTTTCACAGTACTCTCCTTCAATATTTGCAGCAATTGAAGCCGATGGTTTTGCAGTGATAGTAAGAGAAACCGCTGTACGTGTTTCGCTTTCGCAGCCATCCATCTTAGCAACATAGTATGTTTTTGAACCTACAGCAGTTACACCTGTAGCGAAAGTATTACCTTCAAATACAGAAGAACCACCTGTTTCAGCTTCGTACCATACTGCTGTTGCACTTCCGGCAAATGTTGCCTTTAATGTAGCGGCATTGCCTTCGCAAACCGTTACATCAGGAACTTCTGAAGTTGTTGGAGCAGCAGTCTTACAAGCAGCTTGAGAAACTGTAACTGTTACAGCAGTACGATCTGTACTTTCGCAACCGCTTGCATCTTTCTTTGCAACGTAATATGTATGAGTACCAGCAGTCAGTGTACCTACACTATAACTATTACCAGTCTTCAATGCAGAACCACCTGTTGCAGCAGCATACCATACGGCAGTACCTGAACCTGAATAAGACAAAACTACGTCATCATCAGTTGTTGCAGTTACTGCTGGAGCTTCAGACGTTGTAGGAGCAGCAACGGCAGTTACCGTTACAGCAATTGAGGTCTTAGAACTTACACACGTACCATCATTGTTAGCAACATAATAAGTATAATTGCCAGCTGCCAATTTCCCGAGTGCAGGTGATTGTAATTCATTATTGTTTGAATCATACCAAACTGCCGTACCACCTGAAACAGTAGCTTTCAATGTTACATTGTCACAAGGCGTAGCCGAAATCGGCGAAGCAGTTGGAGCCTCAGCAGAACAAGGAGCATCACCGTTTACGATTCTTATAACACCCTTTACCGTTCTGTCATCGTTTACGTAAACATTAATGTTAGCAACGCCTTCGGCAGCATCTGTTACAAATACCGTTATATTATATTCACCACTTTGTTTAGCCACTTCAGCTGTTGCCACTGACGGATTATCTGATTCTACAGATACAGATGTTACTTTGTATGAGGATGGAGATACCACAATTTTAAACGGTTCACTACCCTCATCGTCATCAGTGTACAAATAAAATCTATCTTGAACGTCTGAATCTCTAATATCTAAAACTAACGGAGACTGAGCATCAGATACATTTAATGCGGGATCTGCGTTTGGATTGTATATTTTAATAGCAGACAAACCAGCTTCTTTTACAGTAATGTTAAAGGTTTGTGAAATTTTAGCCGTACAACCAACAACAGTTGAAGTTGCTGTTACCGAACCTTCTCCTAATGAATTTGCAGTAACAATTCCCAACGTTTGTTCTATAACAAGATTTTCACTATTAGAATTCCATTTTACCGTCTGATCTGCACCAGCAGGAGAAATTACAGCTTGCAATGTTTGCTGATCTGATGGCGACATTACTGCATTACCTATAATTTCGATTGACATAGGAACTTCTGTTACTGAAACAGCAACATCAGTTGTTTTTGAAGGAACTGCAGCCGAAGCTATCGTCAACGTTCCTGTACCAGCAGCCTTACCTGCTATGGTAATGATACCCGTTGACTTGTCATATTCCACCACATCAACCAAATCATCGGCACCCGAGAATGTTAATTCTTTATTAAGGTATCGTGGGTCATCGAATGTTACTTGAACAGGGCGACCTTCACAACCTGCTCTCAACGTCAACGTACTGCTTGCGTAGTCCGTTGTAATGCTTGTCAAATCAACATTTACAGGAGAAATGGTAATCATTGGTGAAGGACCTTTCATTTCGTCACTTTCTGTTTCATTATCAGCAAAGTCGATTATATATACATAATATGTAGTAGGTTCTTCTATTGTCAAAGTATTTGTTGCCAAGAACTGAGCACCGTAAGCATTTGATTCCTTTGTTAAAACAGCAGGCGAGTTGTTACCTTTTAATTTCTTAAGCGATACGCTTGCGTCCGAAGGAACCAAATATATGGTAACAGGACCACGGGTAGCTGTAACTTGGATTTGGTCGCCAACACTATATTCAACAGCATCAACCGTGAAATCCAAAGCTTTCTTTGCAATATAAATACCACCCTCAGGAGTTGCAACCGAACGGTTTCCGAAACCATCAACAGCGAGCAAGATAAGCGATGATCCAGAAGGATAATCATTTTGAGATAACTCAACCATTGATACAACGAACTGTTCACCTCCTGATACTGTATAATGTTGAATTCCATCACACTCTACCGTCTTGTAATTTACAGACTCGTCGTAGGGGAAGATATATACATCACAATCTTCGTTGACAGTGAAGAACAACGAACCATCTCTTGAGATTGATGGCTCAGAATAACATTCTGTAAATATAGGAGGAGTTACGTCTTTTACTTGACAACCATACGGAGAAGAAACAGAACCTGTAACAGGATCGTATGCGTATGTTGTAAAGTAACCATAACCCAATCCTTGCATATCAATCGTGGTAGCTGTTTTTGCCGTACACTCAACCGAAGCACCTTCGCCAAGAGCAACAGCAGCTGCCATTGTTGAGTATTGAGGACTTACATTTTCACGAACAGTGAAGATATAACCGTCAATTGAACTCTTAACCGTGAAAGATGCATTTTCATCAATACCAACCTTTGTATTCAAAACATCGGCTGGAGAGAAGTCATACAAGTACAATGGTTTACCAATTGAAATGAAATCAAATGAAAGAGTACCATCGAACATTGTTGGCGCATAACCATTTGCATCAGTACCTTCCTTGCTGATGAAACGGAAATCGAATTCTGCAACTGCTGTTGGATCAATACCAGTAAAGTCAAGTTTGTAAGATACGTCTGACCAGCTTGAACTTGACAAGTTATTTACCGTTCTTACCGTACCTTCAACTTTATTTCCAAAGAAGTCAACAATGTCGATTCTATACATTACTTTGCTTGCACTTCCGTCTCCCTTAATCTTGAATGAAATTGTAGGATTGCCTTCCAAGTCCATAACATAGCCCGCACTCGAAGTTGACAATGTCATTTGGGCAGACCAAGTTTCATCGCCATAGGAAGTATGTTTCAATACCCCAGCAGGAGCATCTTCCTCAATAACAATCAAATTTTTGGGAGGATTAGAATCCGATTTAGCACCCGAGATATTTTGAGTTACATAATCGTTTCCATCTGCAAAATCATCATACCATCCTGTTGTGGTTCTCATACCATTGGTGTTTGCCAATTTAATATTGAATGCCTCGCAAGGACGACCATCAGCCGCCTTAACAGCAGACGAAGCAGCGGCCAAAGAAGCTGAGATTACAACATTGTCATCAGTAACTACATGACCATCTTCTTTCGTTACTAAATTAACATTGTATTTAGCTTCGATAGGTGTTTCCAAATTGAATATCAACTTAGTTGCATCACCATCTTTTGCTTCGATAGATTTTACAGCATGTGAAGTGTTACCTTCCTTAATTACAATAGCATCTGTGCTTGTAGGGATTTTCATTGCCGTAGAGAACTGCAATTCAACTTGCAAACCATTGTAAGAAACCTTACCTTTTTCTGCAACAACATCAGATTTCTTTGGACACAAATACAAGTAATCAATATATACTTCAAAAGTACCACCTTCTGTTTCTCCATATCCTCCGTATGAGTTAGGATACATCCACGAAGTAAGCCACAAAGCACCATATTCCTGTGTACTCTTGTATGATTGATAGCTCCAACCATTGTTTGTTTCCAATGGAATATCGAATTCTACCCATTCTCCTTTCTTCAAAGGTAGAGGGAACGAAGCGTTAAGATCATCGTATGTTGGTTTCGACAATTTAGAAGCCATTAAATAAATAGCCATACCTTCAGCATCAGAACTAATATTTGCCAAATACATACGTCCAACCAAACGTGATTTAGGAGATGTCAAATTAGTATTCCAAGCTTCATAATCATCATCGTTAAAAGTAGTTGTAACATCAGTCCACAAACGAATGTCTGCAGCTGTCTTCATATATAAGCATTTTTCATTTTGAGCGCCAGACCATGCAACTTCCGATGGAGCGTCAGTACCTCCATCAGCCGCCCATTTGTCATATTTATCAGTACCATATTCATATAGTGTCAAACAAGTTTCACTACCATATAAGTTTTGTACTGGCGCATTCGTAAATGGTTTTGCCTGACGAGTACCAGAAGTAGAGGTCAAACCACCCGTATAGGATACAATAACATCTTGGTTATTTGAAGTTATGATAGCATCATTCCATTTCAAAGCCAAAATTGTCTTATCCTGCAATCCTTCAGTATCTTCAAAATATCCAATTGTCGGAGCAGTTGCAACAGTACTATTGTCAACTTTCACCGTAAATGCACTTGCCACTGCACTGTTCTTATTAACATCTTTCGACCATTGAATATATATTATATTACCTGTTTGGTTAGAATATCGAGCAATCGGATATGGCTCCATATTGGTAATAAGGTTTGTAACCGCCTTATCTTCAAATGTAGAAACTTTAGAATTGTCAGTACCTCCTAATGTGGTTCCATTATAAGTCAAGAAAATATATGGATCCATAATTTCTGACGCCAAATTCAATGTAACAATTTTAGACGAAACAGAAGCTGAAGAAACAGAGATTGTTGTTCCGTTTGTCTTATTTTTTGCGTCATCGGCAGTAGGATACGTCGTCACGATAAATTTTCCTATAGAAGACGTAGCCGAAGAAGAAGATATATCTTTTGAGAAATTAGCAATGATGGCCGTACCTGCAGCATTTGTTTTTGCACTTAAGAATATAGGGTTCATATCCCAGAAGTTAGGCATGTTACCTGTTAAGCACAACATAAACAACAACTGTGTTGTTGATGTATAATAAGCAGGATATGCCTCGGTTGCAGCACCATATTGCCAACACAAGTCTTTATAACTATTGAATGACTCATCAACCATAGAACCAATACTCAAACCTCCCTTGAAACAAGCGTTCTTACTTGAACCCCAAGAAGAAAGAGAACCAGTAAACGGAGTGTTTCCGTCACCAGGACGACCATCCAAATAGAAACCATCTACAATATCATTAGGGCTTGGATATTTTTGTTTTGCCCATTGAGTAATTTTCTTTGCAAAATTATACGCCTCAGTATCACCGTACCATGCATACGCATGTGCCATACGCCAAGGAATACGAGCAGCGTCATAACCAAAAATGGATTCAAATTTACCATCTTGTAATCCATTCAAATAACCTCCACTATGAGTACACCAGTCTGGTATCAAACCTGTTGAAGAATTGGCACTTGCGCTCATTATTTGATAACACTTTGAGACAACCTTATCCCAATCCCAATTGTTTGACCAACCTTCAAGTGTTTTAACTTGCGTAAACAATCGCATTGCATTCGTGATGAAATAGCATGGGTTGCTATAACTATCAAATGCATCACCTGGTTTCAAGTGGTAATCCGATTTTTCAACTTCATACGTCCACAAGTTTTGAATCAATGTTTGTGCATCGGTCAAATACGATTGTTTACCCCATTGCTTGTATGCCATCAACAACGCCTGAGCGGCATCCAAGTCGGCATCGGTAGCACCATTGGAGTTTCCACTAACTGGAGCTGCTACTTGGTGAGTAAAACCAGTAACTTTCCAGTTCATCACACCGTGACCGTTTGAGTTGTTCTGATAGTACTTCCACAACTTATCGAACATTCCCTGCGTGTTGTTGGTCGCATTATCCATATACACCGTGATAAGCATACCGTATGCTATACCTTCGGATACGGAAGTGGAACCATTATCACCTCCAGAAACGAACTTGACACGAGCTTCGCTACCACTTTCCTCATAGTACTTAGATTTCCAAGTGTTATACAAAGCCTGTATCTTTGATTGTACTTCACTACCCGTATAGATGGTTCCATGCGAGTAAGGATAATTGTTCGGGAACGGATATGTTGGACCCGCCGTTGCGAAACCAATTGCTCCCATGAGGGTTACACATAGTAACAATAGGTGTTTCCACCACCCTCTCACTTTTGTAATCTCTGTTTTCATATCTAATCTATTTTTAGTTTACAATACAATAAGCCTACAAAACTACAAACTTTTTTTAAAAAGTTATACACAAATACATTTTTTCTTTATCCCTATGACAAAAGAAAAATAAAATACCCTAACTAGAGATGCAAAAAAATAAAAAAAAAGATGCAACTTTTAAAACCTCAACTCTTTCACCGCGAATAATCCGTTCCCTTCGAACTCAAAATAAAGGGCGGTATCTCCGTTTTCGAAACACACATTGCTATTTACCTGTGCCCACGTTGTTTGTGGCGTGATGGAAATTGTGGCAATTCGTTTCCCCTTGTATGATTGGGAAACGTAGAGTTTTCCTTCGGCAGTGCCACGATAAACGATGCCAAGTTTTGTGTTATTTTCAAAGTGAAAATATTTGTATCCGAATAATGTTTGGTTGCCGATTTCGCTGATAAATCGTTCCTCTCCCTCGTTGTTGACGTTGGGAAACGATTCTTCGAAGATTTTATTGGAACCGTGAGGCATTTGCCCGTTGGTAATATGGCAGGCAATTGCGGCAGGATAGCAACCTTCGGCAAGCAACGCACCGCCATTTAATCCACACGATGTAATTTCCACTTGCGGAATACTGCCATCGGGGCGAAAATGAATTTCTTCGGCACAAGCCTGTCGGCTATAGTCAGATTTATGCGTAAGCCGATGATAGAACACGTACCATTTGTCATTGATACATTCCACGCTGCCGTGAGTTGTTCCCGTCATGTTCAGGCGAGTCTCTTCGGTAATGCCGTTTATGCCCACATCACCGTTGGAAACGATTGTTCCGCCAAAAACGAAACCTTTGTCGGGAAATTTGCTTGTAGCATAGCATAATTCGTGGTTTTGTTTCGATGAATAAATAAAATAATAGGTGTCGTTGATTTTGCGAATAGAACTTGCCTCAAAAAACGGATGTTCCTCAAACGATGTTCCCTTTACTTTATATGGTATAATATGCTTTGGCGCTTCTTTCACCGTCAGCATGTCGTCTCCAAGCACAAGCATGATGGCTCCCATAACGCTGTCTTTCTTTGCCATGGAAAGAATTTCTTCACGAGATTTTGCAAACATTCCCATCTCACTCTGAATGTATTCTTCGTTGGAAAAGAAATCAGGCTCTTCTTCGTAATCGTATTGTGTGCCGTAGTACACACGAATAACTCCATTGTCGTTGATTACTCCCGGGTCAAAAGGAACGTAATCCAACATGAGTTTCCCATTCGGATATTTCACAAAACCGAGAAACTGATATTTGCCAGCGGGCGTATCGCATACGGCAACGCTTATAGGACCGTGGTAACCACCTTCGCCTCGCTCGCCCGACATACAATAATATAAGTAATAGCGCCCGTCGTTGCCTCGTACCACATCGGGAGCATACATATATTTTCTATTCTGATAGTCAGGGTCTTGGCTTGCCTTGTAAATAACACCTTCAAAACGCCAATCCTTCAAATCGGTGACTGGAGCAGAATACGATACGTAATCCAGCATACAGAATGTTTCTCCACCTTCTTTGTCATGTGAGCCGAAAATATAAACTCTGTCGCCAAACACATGGGGCTCGCCGTCGGGAACATATTCGTGCAACGGCAGAAACGGATTGAATATCTGTTTTTTCATCGCTTTTGTTTTTTTATGAAACTTGTTACCATATCATCAACATCTTCCGAAATATGGAAAAAATAAATGAAAGCACAAAAAATACACGTTAGTACGCCACTTTTGAGCAAAATGTTCACGATGAGACTTGAAGTTTCTGGAATCCAATAACTTATGCCGTATGCTATCAGGCCAAAAACAAGAATGAGAATGTGCTTGTAGGAGTATGGTTGCAATTGAAATTTCTTGTTCACATACCAAAATGCGCGTGCGTTGTAGAGTACTCTGGCAATACACGACGATATGGCTGCTCCCGTGATTCCGTGCGAAGGAATGAAAATATAATTTAGCCCGATAATCACAAAAATGAGCGTGATTGTCCAATGCGAAAGTTTCTTGTATTGTGGCGAATTGCTCACAATGTCCTTGTTCACGCCGGAAGCCATATCGCTTAGATAGAAAAGACCGATGAATACTATCACCCATTTCCCGATGCTATATTCTTCGGGGATGATTTGAAAGATATAGTCGAGATTGATACAAAGACCAAAGAAAACAAGTGTGCCGATGATGAGTTGCGTAATCGTACTTTTCTCGTACAATGTCTGCAATTGCTTCATATCGTTGATTTTCCATGCTTCGGCAACCAATGTCGATGTAATTTTTTGCAAAGGTCTGTTGGGAAGAATCACCATCGTGGCAAAATATGTGCACGTTGTATAAATTCCGACTTGTGCCAACGGATTTTCAATCACAAGTTTCTCTATCATTATTCGGTCCAGGTTTATCACGATAATGCTTGCCGAAGTAATGATTATGCCGTACAAACTCACTTGAAATAATTCGCGAACCATTGCTTTGTCAAGCAATGAGAAATCGGGTTGCAGGAAAATCTGACGCTCGCCAATCAAGGTTACAATCATATACAATAATATAATGCCGTAACTGATGACGTACCAATGCATAAAAGAGTGATAGTCAATAATTTGGAAGATATAGCAAATTATCAGGCATAACGTAAGCAGTCGCAAAACCACTTCTTTCATTAGAATACCTCGTGTGGCGTTGAAGAGCGCTTTGGTATAGGTGTCGAATATGTTGAAAAAAACGATGAACAAAAAAAGTGGAATAATCAGATAAGAATACTCCTGCATCAAGTTACCGCTTTTACTGCTGTTTTCGGTAATGAACGATTCCGTCAGGAAATACACGCCAATCATAATGAGCGACGCAATTGCGACGACAACGAGCGTAAGGAACAAGAATCCGTTGTGTTTCTTGCTTTCGTCACGAAAATAGGGAAACATTCGGGTAATGGTGTTTTGAAATCCCGCCGATGCAAGTTGTGCAAACAACGTGGCATACGTAATCAAAAGATTGATAAGCCCGATTTGTTCCGCATCGAAGAAATGAGGCAATAGGAGAGCACTCGTCAGAAAACCAAGCCCTGCCCCGAGATACACCCAAAATGAGCCGATAATCGATTGCTTACGAACAATACCCATTATGCTTCGCTTGCCACTAATTTTTTACGAATCTCCCAAATGACAGCAGCCAAAAAACCTAAAAGAAGAATGACCGAAGACACGAGCGAAATTCTGTTACATGTGTAATATGTCTGTGGTTCAAACTTAAATTCTATCTGATGTTGTCCCGCAGGAATTTCCATACCACGCAACACATAATTTGCACGGAAATGAGGAACTTTCTCCCCGTCAATGTAGGCGTTCCAACCTTTATCGTAGTAGATTTCCGAGAAGATTGCCACGCCGTCGTGCGTGTTGTTCGATGTGTAAACCAAATCCATCGGTGCATACGAGTTTAGTGTGATTGACGCTGACGAATCAACCTGCAGGTCGCGGTTGTTCACCGTAAAACGCATATCGACAAAGGCTTCTTTTGCCGGGTTGAAGTCTTTCAACGACTGAATCTCCGTGTCGGCATTCGGAACCATGTGCACTGATTCCACAAACCACGCATCCCCCAATGCCTCTGGATTTCGCTGGGCAACAGGTTGCTGATTTTCTCCTGGAACTATGAAGTATTTCGTGTTCAACATATTATATACGTCGAAGTTCCGCTTTGCCAAACAAGAATCAATCAATTCTTGGTACCGTTTCATCTTTGCACCGTGATACCCGCCGATAGATTTATGGAAATACGATGTTGACGCATCGTTGAACGGACTTACCGTGAAGTTCATCACACGGAAATTCGGGTCTTTGTCGGCAAGAATCATTTTGTTTGCTGCATTTGCCTTGAAATAGTCTTTTGCTGGTTTGACAAAGTCGTCGTTGTTAAGAAAACGTTTGTTGACAGGAATCATATCCACCATAACCAAGGCGGCAAGCAAACAGATTGCCGGAATTTGTTTGAGTTTTTGGAATCGAACGAGTGCAAGAATGACAAACGTAATAATTACAAGTAATAATGTTCTCCATAAATCGCTGCTCATCATTGCCTTACGGTCAGCGATGAGCGACGGGAGTAACCATTCTGGCAACATTTCGCTATCGTGTGTTCCGGCAAACGACCACAATCCCGAGGTGAAGATGAGTATCAGAAGAAATCCGCCCGTGATACCCAAGGCAATTGCTAATTTCTTGAAAGCGAGTTCTTTTTGTTCATCCTCGAAGAATTTTTTCAATGCAAGAATAGCCAACATTGGCATTGCAAATTCAGCCACAACAAGTATCATTGACACAGTTCGGAATTTGTTGTAGCCAGGGAAATAATCCAAAAACAAATCGGTGAGAGGCATAAAATTATGTCCCCACGCAAGCAAAATAGAGAAAAGCGATGCAAGTGCCAGCCACCATTTTGTGGTTCCTTCTACATAGAGCAAACCAAAGATGAATAGGAAAATTACTATCGCTCCGATATATACGGGACCTGACGTGATTGGTTGTTCTCCCCAATATGTCGGCATACTTTTTACAACTTTCTTTGCATTGGGTACGCCGTTGGCTTTCAGGGTTTTAAATGTCTCGGAAGTTTCATCCAATTCGCCCATTGACGCTCCTCCCATAAAATTGGGAACAAGCAAGTCGATTGTTTCGGCAATGCCGTAACTCCACGCCGTAGCATAGTCTTTGTCAAGACCACCAGTTTTTTTGTCCTCGGTGTCGGTCAATTCCGACTTGCCACGCATAGAATCTTTTCCGTAATCGTATGTCATATACAGATTACAACAGTTTGCCCCAAATGCGAGAATAAGTCCGGCAAGCAAGAATAACGAAGGTTTGACGAAATTTTTGAAAATGGCTTTCGCCTTGATTGCCTCATACAAAGCAAAACAAACCAATACGGCACAAATCAATGCGGTGTAATAGGTTATTTGTAGGTGATTTACAATAAGTTGCAACGATAATACTAAAGAGAAGACACTCGCTCCGAGCAATGTTTTTCCCTGCATATACGTGGCATAAATTGCGGCAATAATCAGTGGCATATAGCCAAGAGCCGCCGCTTTTGTAATGTGCCCAGCCTCTATGATAATGTAAAAATACGTTGAAAATCCATAGAACAATGCTCCTAACATTGCTAACCAAATAGGAACATCAATAAGTAAAAGGGCAAGAAAGAAACATACCAAATACATTATTGCCAACATTTGTGGATGTTGGAAATTTGTATGAAAAATCTTGTGGATATATTGTGTCGCATTATGCGTCGTGATGCGGATAAGATAGGTCGGCATACCGCCAAACATACTATTCGTCCAAAGTTGCGGTTCGCCCGTTTGTTCCTCAAAATCGAGGGCTTCCTTCGCCATTCCCTGATATTGCAAAACGTCGTGTTGTTGCAAGGTTTTTCCGTCAAAAATCGGGTTGAAATATAAAAGGACGATCCACGCAAATCCTACTATGATTGCCAAACTTGTTGCAATCGATTTCCAGTTCAAAGATTTTAAAATATTCATTTTCATTCTTTTGTGATTTGAATATCAAATCGGTTTTATAAAATTCGTTGCGAAGATACAATTATTTCGTAAGATTAGAATGCTTCACGCATAGTCATATAAATGCCAGAATCTCCAAAACTGCCACGACCGTAGTCGAGACGGAGGTTTATGACGTTTTTCGTGTCGCTTTGGAAACGTATGCCACCGCCATACACATATTTCATGTGGGAAAATTGTACTTCCGAAATGTTTTCATACGTGTTGCCCAATCCGCCAAAGAGCACCAGACCAAAGCGGTTCCAAATGTGTTTCCGTAATTCACATTGGGCAAAGTAGGCATTTTTGTCAATGTAAATGTATTTGTTGGAAATACCGCGAAGTCGCGTCATGCCACCTAACTGATACAGGCTATAAAACGGTATGTCACCTTCGCTCATACCACAAAACAATTGTGTGGCTAAAATAAAATCTTTGTAAAGCGTGATATATTTTCGAGCATTTATCTCAACCTCGTAAAACGAATACGCATCTTCTATGTAAGGGGCGAAATACTTGATACCCAATGTGATATATTCACCGTGAGCGGGATAATTCACATTGTCGCGACGGTCGAAGGTGAAATGGGGACCAAAGCCCACAAGCGTTTTGTTTTTTTGCAGAGGAACGTCCAAGCCCTCTTCGTTTGCTCCTTGCGAGGTGTAGTCGCGATGCGATATGTCGAACATAAAACCAAGATACACGGTTGAGGTCAGTTCTTTTGATACGTTGCCGCTAATGAGCAAGTCTTTCATGTCGAATTTTACGGGATTGGTGTTGAGCGTGTCGTTGCCGATTCCGTAAAACTTATCGGGCGAGATCTGATATTGAATCAATGTATTTACGACAATGCCGTGGCTTGCGTAAATCATCATATCTGTTTTAAAATTGAGCCATTTCTTTGTGGAATACGATATGTTGGTGGAAATTGACGTGGGACGGAAAAAGACAATCTTTTTTCTGTCTTTTTCTTTCGGCGAGATTGATACCAACGATAATGCGCCTATTGACAATCCGCTCGCGGGGTCAATTCCAGCACTGGGATAATATTTCACTGCCACACGACCACGGGAATACTCGAAGTGGCTCATTACCTTGTCAATGATATTTTGAGAATACGTTGTGTCGGCGGGAGAGACAAATAAACTGTCGTTTTCTTGGGCAACGCAAAATGAAGATACTAATAATAGTAGCACGATGAGCGTTTTGTTCTTCATTACTTCCGTTGTCAATTTTTTGCAAAGATGTGAATTTTATTTCACATTTTTGAGAAACTATGACGAAGTATCATTATTTTTGTATTTTTACCATCGTAAAAAATGTACAATGAAGATTTATAAATTAGTGTTTTTGTGCTTGTGTGTATTGTTTTCTTCGTGTTCCCACGCCGAACAAAAGGAGATATACGCAAAAGATATTATCAAGCAGTTGACCAAAGGCAAGGACGTGATGATTTATAACAAAATCATTATGGATGACTTGGATTTTACGGCAGTAAAGAATGAACAACCATTGCGGACGGGGCAATTACAAAATGTGATTACGGGTAATGTCTTTTTTCACAGTTGCGTATTTATGGGTAATGTAACCACAAACAATAAAGTCGGTACAGGAAACCAGCCCACCCAAACGAAGTTCAATGAAAACGTCATTTTTCAATTGTGTGATTTCCGCGGCGAAGCCAATTTCGAGAATGCGATTGTAATGGGCTCTGCCGATTTCTCGCAGTCGGCATTCCGTAAAAAAGCCAATTTCAACAATTTTGTCGTTTTAGGGAAAGACACCTATTTTTCTGAAATAGAGGCAGAAGATTCATTTTCAATGATTTATGCTTCGTTTGGAGGAAATTTCTACATTATGGATGGCAAATTTCAAAAAGATTTTTGCCTGCAAAATGCAATGATTAACGGAAAACTTTTGGCAAATGGCAATACTTGTTCAGGGAATGCCGAATTTGATATGATGACCGTTCAAGGACGAGCGATTTTTAACTATATGCAATGTGAAAAACAGGCATCGTTTATTCAATCACGCTTTTTTGATGACGCAGAGTTTGTTGGCACAAATTTTGCTGATTCTGCGAACTATGAAAGTGCATATTTTTATGGAAAATTACTATTGGGTGACAAGGAGATTCCTTGCCCTCGTAAATACGAAGAACTTATAAAAAACGAATAATTTACTTAAAACTTGAAAATTATGTTACGTAAATTGAACTCGAAATTTATTGCACTCTTGGTTGGTGTTTCGTTATTGTTTCAAAGTTGTCAGAATGAAGAATTAAATCAGTTGCTACTCGAAATTTTAGTAGAGGCGGCAAGCGGATGGCTTTTTGACGAAGAAGATATGGACAATATTCCCGATGATGTTGTCATTGACCCTGATCAGGACAACAAGGACTATGCCTCAAAAGTTGATTTGTCGGCAAAATTCCCTCCAATTGGAGATCAAGGAAGTTATGGAACTTGTGTTGCTTGGGCGACAGGATATAATTTCAAGACGGCTTTGGATGCAATAGACAATGGCTGGACTTCGACACAGTTGGCAAGTTCGTCAAATCAGACCAGTCCTGCTGATTTGTGGGCTGCAATTCCTAAGGGCTCAAGAGGAAGCGATTGTAACGGTACGAACTTCGAACCTGCATTGAACGCCTTAATTTCGAGTGGTGCAGCTTCGCTTTCATCGGTGCCATACTCTAAACTGAGTTGTACAAGCACTTCGCCAAAGGGAAATTCGTCAAACAAACTTGCGAACTTTAGAAAGATTTGTTCCGAAACAGAAGGAAAAACGGTAAATAATTTCAAATACTATTTGAATCAAGGACGTCCGATTGCTATTGGAGCAAAGTTGGGTGACAATTTTATGTCGTGGAACAGTTCTGCTGTAATAAAATCCGACACTTACAAAAATCCTGGTATGCAACATGCTTATCACGCAATGGTTTTGACAGGATACGACGATAGCAAACACGCTTTCCGTGTACGTAACTCGTGGGGAAAAAGTTGGGGTGACAACGGTAGCATTTGGGTTGATTATGATTTCTTCTTGAATAGCTTTGTCTTCGCCGCTTTCGTCGGTCAAAACAAGAACAGCGTTTCGGTTTCGGGCTCTACCATTGCTTCGGAAGACAGAACGTCGGGTTACGATTTGTTGGCTTATTCTGCTGTTGATGCTGATTATGACGATGCCGAAGATCCTGACAGCGAGGATCCAAATTGGCGTAAAGTAACATATAGCATTTTCAATTCGGGAACATTGGACATTTCTGCTTCTAAAAACTGGACTGCCATATATATGTATTACAATGCGAATAATGCCAAGGAATATGGTATCATTTACGAAGATTACTATACGAAAGACTATGGCGACAATGACGATCATTACGGCGTACTGCCTGAGGATAGCACGGATGCCTCGTGTGGTGGATATTGGAACAATCTGGATATAGCAGCAGGAGACGAGGTAGGTGACGGATATTCTATTGCATATTGGATGCCACAGGTAACGGGAAAATATTACTTGGTTGTAATGGCCGATGCATATGATGCCATTGCCGAAGGAAATGAGGATAATAATTTCTTTTTCATTACGGCAGAAAATGGTAAACCATTGGAGTTTGTGAACGGTATAGTACAAAATATGCCGAGCATAAGTAGCACGCTGAAATCATTGAGAACGCCAGGACAATTTGAGAATACGGAACATCAGACTCCTGTTACCAGCGTAAATCTCAATGCCTATACGCCAGTTGAAATTAGTCGCTTGCTGTTGTACGAAAAACGTACGGGAAAATTGGCTAAAAGAGTACAGGAATATCGTTTGAAATCGGCTACACACGCAACGGCAAAAAGAATTGTCAAGTAATGGAACATCTTCCACAAGATCCTTTTATGCTGATGAGTTTCATCAATATGAAACTCCGTGATCAGTATTCTTCTCTCGAATCTCTTTGTGAAGATATGCAAATAGACAAGGAAGAAATCATTTCCCGCCTTGCGAATGTCGGTTTTGAATATAGTAAAGAAAACAACAAATTCTGGTGATAGTGTGATGCTTAGTCGTCGTTTAAATCATGAAAAGAGAGACATTCCAATTTGAAGCGCCTCTCTTTTTTGTATAAAAATATTTAAGAAAAATTGTATCTTCGCAACGATTTTTCAAACATAGTGTTATGGATTACAATTTTACCGAAATTGAGCAGAAATGGCAGGCGTATTGGGAAAAGAACAAAACCTTTAAGACTGTTTTAGACACATCGAAACCGAAATTTTATGCACTTGACATGTTCCCGTATCCGTCGGGAGCTGGGTTGCACGTCGGTCACCCCGAGGGTTATACGGCTACCGATATTGTGAGCCGATACAAACGTATGAAGGGCTTCAACGTGCTTCATCCTATGGGCTGGGACGCATTCGGTCTGCCTGCTGAACAATATGCTATTCAAACAGGAACACATCCTGCCATTACGACCAAGAAAAACTGCGACACGTTCCGTCGCCAAATCAAGGCGTTGGGCTTGAGTTACGACTGGGACCGCGAAATAAATACCACCGACCCGAAATATTACAAATGGACTCAGTGGATTTTCATTAAACTCTACAACACGTGGTTCGACAAGGAACAACAAAAAGGTCGCCCAATTTCAGAATTGCCAATTCCTGCCGATATTGAGGCAAAAGGTAAGGAAGAAGTACGAAAGTATGTTGATTCCCAACGTCTTGCATACTACGACAATGCTCAAGTTTGGTGGTGTCCGAATTGTAAGACTGTGTGTGCAAACGAGGAAGTTTTGAACGATGGCTCACATGAGAAATGTGGTTGCCAAGTTAATCGTAAGAATTTGAAACAATGGATGTTACGTATTCCGTTGTATGCAGAACGTTTGTTGCAAGGACTTGATGGCTTGGACTGGCCTGCCGGCGTTAAGGATATGCAACGTAACTGGATTGGTCGTTCCACAGGTGCCGAAGTTGATTTTGAGCTCAACGGCGTGGATGCAAAACTGACGGTGTACACCACTCGTTGCGATACATTGTTTGGCGCAACGTACATGGTTATTGCGCCCGAACATCCAATGATTGACTTGATTGTCACTGCCGACCAGAAAGCCACGGTTGACGAGTATCGCAAACAGGCTTCAATGAAGTCTGACTTGGATAGAACAGAATTGGCGAAAGAGAAAACAGGCGTATTCTCTGGCCGTTACGCCAAAAATCCTGTAAACGGAACGTTGATTCCTATCTGGGTTGCCGACTATGTACTGATGGGTTACGGAACAGGCGCGATTATGGCCGTTCCCGCTCACGATACACGCGACTGGGAGTTTGCAAAGAAATTCAATTTGCCGATTATCGAGGTTTTGAAATCCGAAGTCGATGTGCAACAACAAGCGTGGACTGAAGACGGAATCCACGTAAATTCTGGATTTCTTGACGGATTGAACAAGAAAGACGCTATTGAAAAAATGATTGCTTGGCTTGCCGAACGTAAATTGGGCAAGGCAACTGTTAATTATAAGATCCGTGACTGGTTGTTCAGCCGTCAGCGTTACTGGGGCGAGCCGTTCCCAATCATTCACTGGGAAGACGGCGAAGTTACGATGGTTGACGAAAAAGACCTTCCTCACAGATTGCCGGAACTGACGAAATACGAGCCGAGCGACACAGGCGAATCTCCGTTGGCAAATGCTACGGAATGGCTCAACGTAGTTGACAAAAACGGTCGCAATGGTCGTTACGAAACCAATACGATGCCGCAATGGGCTGGCTCGTGCTGGTATTACCTTCGCTACACTGACCCGACAAATGATTCCGCTCCGTTCTCGGTTGAAGCGGAAAATTATTGGATGCCAGTTGATTTGTATGTGGGTGGTGCAGAACATGCTGTGCTTCACTTGCTCTACAGCCGTTTCTGGCATAAGGTTTTGTTCGATTTGGGCATAGTCCACACCGATGAACCGTATAAAAAATTGTTCAACCAAGGTATGATTTTGGCGTTTGCCTACGAAACACAGGCTGGTGCGAAAGTTACGTCAGATAAGGTTGAAGAGCGTGATGGCAAATTCTTCCACAAAGAAACGGGCGAAGAACTTCGCCAAATTGTGGCAAAAATGTCGAAATCGTTGAAGGATGTGGTAAATCCCGATGATGTGATTGCCCACTATGGTGC
>JAFZTG010000240.1 GCA_017618935.1 Bacteroidales bacterium
AAATCGTCGGGATTGTGCGAAAAATCGGCATCCATTTCAAAAATGTAGTCATAGTTATGTTCAAGACACCAACGGAAACCTGCAATATATGCGACGCCAAGTCCTTGTTTTCCAGGACGTTCCAATAAGAACAGTCGTTCTGCAAACTCTTGCTGTAAATTTTTCACAATGTTTGCCGTACCGTCGGGGGAATTGTCGTCAACCACGAGAACATCAAATTCTTTTTCGTAGGAAAAGACTCGACGGACAATATTTTCAATATTCTCCTTCTCGTTATACGTTGGAATTATGACTATACTATCTGTTTTCATTAAATAAAAATAGTGTCCAAAGATAGGTATTTTTTATTATTTTATAAAAATATTGCTTTGTTTCAGTTTTCAAGGTTTTGATTTCTGTGGAAACAAAACTCGCAGTGCATCTACTTAGCCGTTGTAAACCACGCAATAGCCATAATCTGCAAAACAATAATCACGGGGATTCCTATACGGAATTTGTTGTGTAAGGTCTTGTGCCGCCAGACTTTCATTCCTGCCAGTGCGCCAATACTGCCGCCAAGCGCCGCCATTGTAAGCAAGGTTGATTCTGGAATACGCCACATGTTGTGCTGTGCCTTGTATTTGTCGATTCCGAAGGCTAAAAAGGCAACAATATTGATGCCAAGAAGGAATAGTATAATGGTCGTAAAATTCATGTCATAGTTTTTGATTTCAAGGTGCAAGATAGGATTTTTTGTTTTCCAAATGTTTCCCTCCGGAAAAAAGGTGTCAAATCTCTGTATTTTTTCAAAACAGATTCTTAATTCCTAACTCTTAATTTTTAATTTTGTAAAAACATTTTCGTATGGCAGAAATAGATTATTCTTCGGAAATAAAAAGGTTGAAAAAGGAAAAGAATGCGGTCATTTTGGCTCATTATTACCAGAATGACGACGTGCAGGATGTGGCCGATTTCTTGGGCGACAGCCTAAAGTTAAGCCAAACGGCAAAGGACACCGATGCCGACATTATCGTGTTCTGCGGCGTGCATTTTATGGCAGAAACGGCAAAAATCCTTTCTCCTCAGAAGAAAGTGCTGCTTCCCGTTATGGATGCTGGCTGTGCTATGGCCGACGGCATTACCCGCGAGGCTCTCCAAGCATACAAAGACCAACATCCCGACACGAAAATCATTACCTACGTGAACACCTCTGCCGACGTGAAAGCCGTGAGTGACTGCATCTGCACGTCAACCAACGGTTTGAAGATTATCCAACATTATTTGGACGCTGGCGAGAAAATTTTGTACGCCCCTGACCAAAATTTGGGGAAATATGCCATGAAACTTTCGGGAAAACAATTTGAGGTGTGGAACGGCTGTTGCCCCATTCATCACTTTCTTGACAAAAACAAGGTGCTGGAACAAAAGAAAAAACACCCTGATGCTTTGATAATCGCACATCCCGAATGTCAGCTCGATATTTTGGAGATTTCCGATTATGTGGGTTCCACGGCACAACTGATTTCGTTCGTGAAACAATCCGATGCCAAGGAATTCATCGTCTGCACCGAACAAGGCGTGCTTCACCCGATGAAACTGCAGAATCCCGACAAATCGTTTTTCGTAGGCAGCAAAAGTCTGGTATGCCATAGTATGAAGAAAACGTCGTTAGAAGACGTATATAATTGCCTGAAAAACGAGACAAACGAAATTTTTGTTGATGACGAAGTTGCTCAAAAAGCCATAAACGCACTCAATACGATGTTTGCACTCTCAAAATAAGATGAAAAATGGACGAAACAGTTGGTGGAACAAGGTTTGGGCTCGCAGTTTTTTCGTGAGCTTCATTCGCACAATTCGACCATTCGCAGTCGTTTTTCTCCTCTTTTTCTCAAATAACATCCTTGCCCAGGAATTCAAGCAGTTCTTCTACACCGACGGTTCCGTGTCGTCGGAGGGAACAATGGTGAACGGGCAACCCGACGGCTATTGGAAATCGTATTACGAAAATGGTGTTTTATCATCAGTAGGCAAACGCACAAATTTCTTACTCGACAGCATCTGGACGTTTTACGACGAACAAGGCCATCTGCAAAAAGAAATTTCCTACTTTGAAAGCCGAAAAAATGGCTATTACAAAGAATATGCTGTTGCCGATTCTGCCGTATATCTTTCAATGCGAGTGCTTTACGTGAACGACCAAAAACAAGGCATTGAAGAATATTTTTCTCCACAAGGAGACATCATAAAAACAATACCCTACATTGACAACAAAAAAGAAGGATTCTCCTACGAATACAACGACAGCACGGTGATTTCAATTGCCATCTACGAAAACAACAACATGATTTCGTCGCAATCGGTGAACAGGACCAACGCAAAGGGTCAAAAAGTCGGTCAGCATATCAGTTTTTACCCCAACGGTGCAATAAAAACCGAGGCAAACTATTCCGACGGCAAACTCAACGGAATGTACAAGCTCTACGACCAGCACGAGCAACTGATTCAAGTGGGCAATTACGAAAACGATACGCTCATTTATTCAAGTTCCACAATGGCAGAA
>JAFZTG010000241.1 GCA_017618935.1 Bacteroidales bacterium
GTCAAAACGCTACCGCAAATCAGCGGTTGACCGAATTTGTTACCAAAATCGCTCGCACCATTCGATGCTTTTATAAGAATGTCTTTTGGTGTCTGATATAGCCATGGACGAGGTTTTGTGGCATTTTCCCAAATACGTTCAGGATTGTTCAAACGTGTATATGAAGTCATATACACGGCTGTTCCTGCAATTGGATAAGCCGCCTTTCCGCCCGCAATTCTATCACGGATTTCACCGCCTGTTCCCGTAGCAGCACCATTGAATGGTTCCACGGTAGTAGGGAAGTTGTGCGTTTCGGCTTTCAACGAAATTACCGATTCGTAATCTTTTATGGTGAAATAATCAGGCTTGTTCTGCGTTTCTGGAGCAAATTGCTCAATCATAGGTCCTTGGATAAAGGCACAATTGTCTTTATATGCAGAAACAACACGATTCGGATTCTGTTCCGTCGTTTGTTTAATCATTTTGAATAACGAAAATGGTTTTTCCTTGCCGTCGATGACGAAACTGCCACCGAAGATTTTGTGACGGCAGTGCTCGGAGTTTACCTGTGAGAATCCGAATACCTCGCTGTCGGTAAGTTTTCTGCCAAGTTTCTTTGCCAATCCTTCAAGGTATGCAATCTCATTTTCGTTGAGAGCCAACCCTTCTTTTTTATTGTATTCGTTCAAATCTTCAATGAAGATAATCGGGTCTGGTTGGTGATTGACCGTGAAAATGTCTTGGTTCAAACCTTCGTATTTGCGTTGCAACATAGGGTCGAACGCACTAATTTCGGTTTGTGGAACGTATTCCTCTATACGTTTGATGCCCGAAATGCCCATGTTTTGGGTGATTTCAACCGCATTGGTACTCCAAGGCGTAATCATTTCACGGCGAGGACCGATGAATTTGCCATCAAGAGTTTGCGCATTGATGATGTGAGCATTGCCAAACAACCACGAAAGTTTTTCTGTCGTTTTTTCGTCAAAAGCTGAATCAGACTGTACAGCAAGGATTTTGTGCTGTTTGTCTTCAAAGAAGTATATCATATTTCAAAAATTTTTGATGCACAAATATACAAGGAAAAACGAGTGGAAATTGCGATGTTGATAAATAGTTATTATTCTTATAAAAACCTTCTGCTCCCTTTGTTTTCAGTAACAAATAGGTAACAAGACGTGTCAGTTAGTTTTTGCAAAAGGTTTTGAATACTATTACAAAACTTACTTGCAAATTTTCTGTAAATCCTCAATCGTTGGAATATCATTGTGATGCCACTTGTCGATGATTTTTCCGTTTTTCATCAACACAAGTCCTGGATTGGAACGAACGATTGTCTTGAGCAGAATATCATCAGCAGAAACGAATGGATATGTTGCTCCATAATCCTCTGAGTATTTTGCAATGACGTCTTCCAAACTTGAGGTGGCTCCGTAGAACGCATATCCTTGTTTCTGAGCAAATTCATACACAGCATTTACTTTGGACTGGTTTTTCGGATTTGACTGGAGCAAATCGTAATGAATAGCCATAAATACGTATGACGTGTCGGTAATAATGTCGCATGTAGCATCGTCGCTACCCGTCATAAACATCATATTGTCAACAATATAAGTGTTTTGCAGACTGTCGTTTTGCGGAACGTCCAATTTTTCTTCCACAATGCGAATCGGCACATCGGGATTGTATTCCCAAATGGTGTAGTCGGGATAATTGTTCACTATGTCAAACTCTTGATGTTCACCTGTTTGCAGATTTTTGAAATCGGCATATTGATATGTATTCACGTTGCTTGTTCGCTGTATGTCGCTACATTTTTCACCGAGCAACGTTACGCCAATCTTGTACGGACGGAAATCAATCGGTGGCAAGTGGCGAAGCGCATGAACGGAAAGACCTACAATCATTACCGTCAGCACCGAAAGGATTACTATTGACTTTTTGTTTGAAATCAAGTCGGTGAAACGTTTGTGGAAAATAAACGTGAGTACGACAGGAATTAAAATGACGAGATTCTTTACGAATGTCTGCCAGTTGGTCAATACCAGCGCGTCGCCAAAGCAACCACAGTCGTGAACCAATTCTTTACCCGAGATGTTTTGCTGTAATGCCAAATACAATGTGATGGGTGTAAAGAATATCATAAAAATCAAAGCCCCTAGCGAAGACCATTTAGGAAACAGTTTGAATAACAACGCCAATCCCACGAGGAGTTCAATGGTACTCAAAATAATGCCAAATGTCAATGCTGTTGGTGCGAATATGTCGTCGATTCCCCATGCTTCGAAATAGTCAATGAATTTGTATTTCGAACCAAGCGGGTCGTCGGCTTTTACGAAACCGGAAAAAACGAATAGTATTCCCGAAAAATATCGGCATACGTTCAACCAGATTTGTTCAGGATTGAAAACAAGGGCTAAACCAACCGAAGCGCTCAAAATCATAGCGACGAGTACCCAAAGTTTTGTCCACGAAGCGTCTTCAAAAGCGCCGAAGTTTGCAAACAACGAGAGTGACGCAAACATTGCGATTAAACCGATAAAGAATAAAATTCGTCTCTTGTCCATAATTATTTTTCTACAACTAATTTGATTAATGCAAAAATGGAATAGTTTATCATATCTTGATAATTGGCGTCAACGCCTTCGGAAATTTGTGTAACTCCCTTATTATCTTCTATTTGCTTAGTTCTGTGTAATTTCTGCAAAATCACATCGGTAAACGAACTCACACGCATGGAACGCCATGCTTCGCCGTAATCGTGATTTTTGTTAGTCATAAGCTCTTTTGTGGAATCATAATACTTGTTGTAAAGAGCCACGGCCATGTCCTTGGGCAAGTCGATGGGAGCGTCGGTTCCTTTCAGTTCAAGTTGGATTAATGCCATGATACCATAATTGACAATTGCAATAAATTCAGGCACAATACCTTCGGCAACTTTGGCAATTCCTTTTTCCTCAATACTGCGAATACGGCTTGCCTTGATAAAAATTTGGTCCGTCAACGACTCTGGTCGCATTATTCTCCATGCAGTGCCGTAATCATCATATTTTTTTTCAAAGATGTTGAAACACATCTTTTTAACTATCTCAAACTCTTGATTTGTATCGCTCATATACTTTGCATTATAGCGACAAAGATAATAGAAAAAAAAGATATTATTAAATTTCTGAGAAAAACACTTGACTTTTTACTCAGATTTTGTACTTTTGCCCCGTTGAAAAACGAAAGTTCATTAAAAGATATACCGCGGGATAGAGCAGTTGGTAGCTCGTTAGGCTCATAACCTAAAGGTCGTCAGTTCGAGTCTGGCTCCCGCTACCTAAGAAGCCTCTTGTGATTTTCGCAAGAGGCTTTTTTTTACACCTCCGTCAACTGCAGCTGCGCTTTCTGTCTCTTCCTCGTTTCAATTCCGAAAATTATTATGCTCAAAATGGCATAAAACCACAGGGACTGCACTAACGAGATTTGTATGTTGATTTGCGGATGGGGGAAACTATTGATGTCGGCAATCGCATCTTGCAAATAGGTAGTGGAAAAATTGAGTATTGCGACTAACGTGCTCGAAATCAACGGAATCCAGCTTGTCGCCAAGACAAGTATTGTCAATGTTAAAATGATGAACGACAAGGGTATGACTATAATGTTGGTAAGCAGACTATATGTTGGAACTATTCCGAAATAATACAGCGTGAGCGGCATTGTGCCTATCTGCACTGCGACAGATACGGCTATGATTCCCCACATATACGTTCCGATTGGCGTTTCGGGATGGAAAAGGTTTTGTATGAGCGTTCCGAAGTACACAATGCTCAGCACGGCGGCATACGACAATTGGAATCCTATGGAAAATAAATCGTTAGGTGACAGAAACAGCGAGAAAAAAGCTGCTGCCGCAAGCGTGTTGTACGTGCTACAGTGCCGTTTTAAAAGTAGGGCAATTGAAACCATCGTACACATAATCGATGCCCGTTGCACCGACGGACTCATTCCTGTGATGCAGGCATACGCCCAAATTCCCGAAATGCAACACAATAATTTGAGCCACAAAAGTTTACGATTACGAATAAAGCCAAACGCAAACAGTAATAATCCGTTGATTATGCCGACGTGCAAACCCGAAACAGCAAGAATATGCATGGCTCCCGCGGTTTGAAACTCTTTTTTCGTATCATCGTCGAGTAGCGATTTATCGCCAAAAGCAAGAGCTGCTATAAGTCTGTGATTTTTCTCTGACAATCCTATGGCTTCCAATGTGTTGAGTGCTTTTTTACGAAACTGCATACAATAAGATGTCACGCTACTTTGGTGGTCGACTCGTTTCCACTGCGTGGCAGTGACGTACGCTTGAGAATAAATATATTGGTTGGCAAGAAACGATTTGTAGTCAAACGAGGCACTATCTTTGTTTTCAATCATTCGGAACGTGTTTTTGAGCGAAATGATGTCGCCATAACGCAACGATTGTGAGTTGCTGTCTTTTTTTATGTAAACTACTGCTTTGCAAGGTGTTTTTTCAAGGGTTTCAATAAGAACCTTGTATGTTTTGGCCTTTTCTTCGTTGTTGTTGATGATTTTCCCAACCACAATGTCGGATTGTGGAATGATAGCATATTGTTGCTGATGCAGGGCGGAACAAACGTATCCTGCAATGCAGAAATAGCACAATAACAAGTGGATGTGCAGTTTTTTGCACACGTTTGCCAAGGCTATGCATACGAATGCCGAAGCAACGAGTATTATCGTCCATATATGAATCGACGTGATGAAGGGAACAAAACGATGGATGGTTATTCCGAAAATGAATGCGGTGGTGACGCATACACACGGATTTCGTGCCAACATCGCATTTCGTATGTCGGACACGGCGGCTTTAAAAAATGTCATTGGTTAGTGGTCTTCTCTATGGTTTAAAAAATTTAATTTTATACTTCGTGCTAACTTTTCCTTTGGCTATATTATTTAGTTTTCCACTCAACAAACGGCGTTTGAGCGGATTTAAATGGTCGATGAAACATTTCCCGTCGAGATGGTCGTATTCATGTTGAACAACGCGAGCGCAAACGCCAGAAAATGTGTCGGTATGTTTTACGAAATTCTCGTCAAGATACGTGATTTTTACATTTGATTTTCTGGAAACATCTTCGTGAATGCCAGGAAAACTCAGACATCCTTCGTTAAAAATCCATTCGTCGCCAGTTTCTTCAATAACGTGTGGATTTATGAATACCTTTTTGAAACCTTTTGCTTCGGGGTAGTCTTCTACAAAAGGATTTGCGTCTATCACAAAAAGACGAATAGAAAGACCAATCTGCGGTGCCGCGAGTCCCACACCGTCGGAGGCATACATTGTTTCAAACATCGTTTCAATCAGTTCCGTAAGATTTGGATAATCTTTGTCAATATCGCCAGCAACTTTGCGTAACACTGGATTTCCGTATGCAATAATTGGTTTTATCATATCCGTAAATTTTATCTTTGCAAAGATA
>JAFZTG010000242.1 GCA_017618935.1 Bacteroidales bacterium
GCAAGTTTTCCCCTTGCCCGGGAGTATTTTCGTTCACAATAGATTGACGCATAGTTTGGAAGTCGCTTCGGTGGGACGTTCTTTGGGCAATATGCTGGCGAATGGCTTGCAGGAACGTAAGATTGACGTTTCTCCCTATTTGTTGGAAAGTATCGGCACGATTGTGTCGTCGGCGTGTCTGGCACACGACTTGGGAAACCCGCCGTTCGGTCATTCGGGAGAGAAGGCGATTTCACGTTACTTTGAGGAAATTGATGTCAATAATATTTCTTCAAAAATCACGAAGCAAGAATATCTTGATTTGATAAATTTTGAGGGAAATGCCAATACGTTACGATTGTTGACACATCATTTTACGGGCCGAAGAAAAGGTGGTTTTGCCTTGACCTATGCTACAATTGGAACCTTGCTGAAATATCCGTGTACTTCGCAGGACTTGATGTCAGGAAAGTCTCCATATCATAAATATGGCGTCTTTCAGTCGGAAATACCCGTGTTACAGACTGTTGCCGAGGAACTTGGGTTGCAATCTTGTAATGATTCCAAAACCATATATGGTCGGCATCCGCTTGTGTTCCTAATGGAGGCAGCCGACGACATTTCATATCAGATTGTCGATTTGGAGGATGCTCATCGTTTGGGAATCATTTCAACGCACGATGCAAAGAATCTGATGCTTGCGTTCTTTGACCCTCAAAAAGATAAAAAACAACTTGACGAGATTCATCGTATGTTGCGTGACATTACCGACGAGAATGAACAAATCGTGATATTGCGCTCACGAACTATCAATAAGTTGATAACTGATTGCATGTCAGCCTTTTGGAGAAATTATGATGCAATAATGAATTCTTGTTTTTATTCTTCGTTGACCGATTCTTTTGATGGTGCGTCTGAACAAGCGTTGAAGACTTTGTCGGCTTTGGCGAGCGAAAAAATTTATAATGCGCGCGAGGTTGTTGAGATTCAGATTGCCGGTCATAGAATTTTAGGTGAGTTGTTGCAAGAATTTG
The DNA here is from genome assembly GCA_017618935.1 of Bacteroidales bacterium. The sequence continues at coordinate 1,014 of JAFZTG010000242.1, forward strand.
TCACGGCGATTCTGAATAAGGACAAGTCGTTGTACACGTCGCAGTTATTGCGTTTGTTGCCGTCTCAACTGATTTGCGAGGATAAAGATGAATATACGAGGATTTTCTCTGTAATTGACTTTATTTCGGGTATGACCGATGTGTATGCGTTGGAAATGTATCGGAAGATTAAAGGAATTTCGTTTTCTGTGTTGCGTTAATATGTTTTTTCTTTGGGAATTAGGGTAAAAATCGTAATTTTGTAAATTGAAAGTTTAGTTTTATATGAGTCATATCTTTATGAAAATCAAGTATATAGCAGTCTTATTACTGACAATAGTAATTTCGTCCCAGTCATTTTCACAGACCGAAAAATTTCGTGACCCACAACGTGTGGAGTCATTTATGACAGAATTGTACCCGGAGGCTTTCAATTTAACATTGATGCGCGATGCTGTTTTGTATTATATAGACAAGGAACTTAAGAAGGAAGATTATAGAATGTTGATGCCACACCAGGCATTGCAGAATGCCTCGCAGGAATTTGCCGATTATATGGGAAAAACTGACGAAATACGTGTTTCCTATGCTCCGGCAAAATATTCTTTGCAACAGCGATTGCTGAATCAAAATGCGGGAATTCACCAAGTTGATGAAATTACAATAAAGACATCGATTCAACGTGCAAAATTGTCGCTGACCTATGATGAGGTGGCGCAAGATGTTGTGTTCCAGATTTTTAAGAGAAAGTCTGTTGAGATTTTGCAAAATCCACGGTATGTATTCGCTGGAATAGGTTGTAGCATTGATAAGACAGGAAAAAAAATGTATATCTCTGTCAGCGTCGGAAATTTTAATTTGAACACTGCTTCGAAGAAAGACATCAAGGCATCGGGTTTGAAGCTTTCTGGTTCGTCACAAGGCGTTGGATGGTACGATGCAAAAGCGTGTAAGGCATGTGCAAAGTTCAAGGAAATTGAGACTTTGCGTTCAATGGTGACAATAGAGCGTAACAAAATCTATTTTGAGACTGCCGACTACAAGTCATTGAAAAAATTGATGAAAGACCCGACCGATGCAATTGCGGTTGATATCGTGAACATGAAACAATATCCTTGCAATGGCGAAAATGTTGTGAACAACCAGTTGCCAAGCCGTGGCTTTATGACCAAGCCAATTTATGTAAAGGATTTTGACAAATTGAATATCTATGCTGGTCGAAATTCTAATACAAAACTTCGTCTTTTGCTTGGTGAGTTGCCCGAAGGTGTTACCGATTACGAATATAATGTGCTTGTAATCAAGGATAAGCATTTATGTAAAACCTTGACTCCAAGTTTCGATAAAAAGATCGAGGGATTCAACATCCCAGAAATGTTGCCCTTCCCTGACACGGTAACTCGCTATAATACATTTATTTATACGCCTAAGGTTGAAAAAGATAC
>JAFZTG010000243.1 GCA_017618935.1 Bacteroidales bacterium
AGTACCTCGTGTGCTAAAGGCGTTGCAACCCGACGTGTTCGTCTCTACCGACGGATATAGCGTTGTGGAATCGCCTTGCGCCGTGGTTGATGTGATTCACGACCTGAATTTTGAGCATTACCCAGAATATTTGCCGTGGTTGGTACGAAAATATTATCAGAAGTATTTCCCGCAATACGCCCGTCACGCAACGCGTGTGGCAACTGTTTCGGAATTTTCGAGGCAGGATATCCACTCGCTCTACAATGTTCCGTTGGAAAATATCGATGTGGTATATAATGGCGTAAGTAGCGTGTTTACTCCGTTGATTGATATGGAGAAACTCATTATAAAACAAAAATATACCAATTCGTGTGAGTATTTCGTGTACGCTGGGACGCTCCATCCTCGGAAAAATATCGAGAATCTGTTTGCCGCATTTGCCGTTTTCAAGGAGAAAACGCTGTCGAATATGAAGTTGGTGATAGTGGGTGAATCAATGTTTTTGGCACGGTCTATACAAAAAGCGTACGACAAACATCCGTTCAAAAACGATATCGTTTTCACGGGACGCGTGTCCGACAAGGATTTGCACTATTTGTTGGGGTCGGCGTTTGCAATGACGTATGTGCCTCTGTTCGAAGGATTTGGCATTCCAATTTTGGAAGCCTTTGCGTGTGGCATTCCTGTCATCACTTCAAATTGCACCTCTATGCCCGAAGTTGCAGGCGAGGCGGCTCTTCTGTGCGAACCGCAGGATGTCTCCTCGATTGCCGATGCAATGATTCAATTAAGTCAGAATCAGGAATTGTACGAACAATTGCGTAACAATGCGAAGATGCAATTGGAGCGCTTTTCGTGGGATAAGACAGCCGATTTGTTGTGGAATTGTATAGAAAAATCTGTTGAGAAATGAGACAACCAATATTTGACGTAACTAAAGCGCAACCGCCAGTTGTAGGAGAATTGGCGTATCGTCGTGCTCATTTCCGACTGCCCAAGGAGCAAAAAACCGTGTATCTGACGTTTGACGACGGTCCAGTTCCCGTTTATACTCCTCAGGTCCTGAACATTTTGCAAGAATATAATGTTCCGGCAACATTTTTTATGGTGGGTGAGAATGTATATAAATTTCCCGAAGTGTTTGAACAGGTGAAAAATGCTGGTCACGCATTCGGTTCGCATACTTACAATCATTTGAAAGGTTGGGTAACCGACAATAAAACGTACGTTGAAAACGTTGAAAAAGGTGTTGCGGTTGTCGGCAGCAATTTGTTCCGCCCTCCGTATGGAAAAATAGGTCCTTTGCAGGCGAGACGGCTGTACGACCATTTGCATGTTATTATGTGGGACGTGCTTACTATGGATTATGACCATAATTTGTCGGGTGAAGACTGTTTCCAAAACGTGAAGAATTACGTGAGAAACGGCTCCATAATCGTATTTCACGATTCTCCAAAATCGGAGAAGAATTTGTTGTACGCCCTGCCCAAAACAATAGAATATCTAAAGAAAGAACAATATATCTTTGCTCCAATACAGTTTGAGGAATGAAATTGTCAGTCATCATAGTGAATTATAATGTAAAGGAAGAACTGACCTTCTGTCTGTCTTCGGTGCAACGGGCATTGCAAGGCATTGAGGGGGAAGTTTTTGTGGTTGACAATCATTCTGCCGATGGCTCATGCGATGTAATAAAAACATTGTTTCCATGGGTTACGCTTATTGAGAATGCCGACAATCTTGGATTTGCCAAGGCAAACAACATTGCCATGAGAAAAGCGGTGGGTGAGTATATTTTGTTGCTCAATCCCGATACCGTTGTTGAACAAGATTCGCTTGCAAAAATGATTGCGTTCATGGACGAACACGCTGATTGTGGCGGTTTGGGAGTGAAAATGCTGGATGCACAGGGAGCGTTCCTTCCCGAATCAAAACGAGGAATTCCCACGCCTTGGGTGGCTTTTTGTAAATTGTTCGGATTGTATAAACTATTTCCTAAGTCGGAAAAATGTAATCGCTATTACCTTTCCAACATTTCGCAAGATTCGGTGGCACAGGTCGAAATTTTGGCTGGAGCGTGTATGCTACTTCGTAAATCGGTGCTTGATGAGATTGGTTTGCTTGACGAAACATATTTCTTGTACGGCGAAGATGTTGATATTTCTTATCGTATATTGCAGGCAGGGTACAAGAATTACTATTTTCCCGAAACGAGCATCATCCACCTGAAAGGTGCAAGCACAAAGAAATTGGAAGTAAAAAGTGTACGAGAGTTTTATCGCTCTATGGAGATTTTTTGCGAACAGCATTTTACGCAATATAACAGATTATTCCTCCTTTTCGTAAAAATGGGAATCAACGTGCGAATGGCATTTGCGATGTTGGGATTGTTTGTTCGTAAACTTTTTACAAAAAAGACACACTGAACTCCTAAATTTTGTACTTTAGTGCATTGAAATTTTAGGAAAACAATGATGAAAAAATCTATCTCGTTAGTTCTTCTTTTTTTGATGACACTCTGCGTGTTTGGTCAAAAAAACATCTTGATAATTCCGTTCGATGCAAAGATGTATAACAATCAGGAATCAAAGCAAATCTGCGAGTATTCGGGTGTTTCGTATAGCAAGTCAATAGAAAAAATCCGTTCTGATTTGGATATGCATATTTATTCTGCATTGAAGGATTCTACGAACGTGGCAAGTTTGTTGCTCACTTACACGACCGATGCTGCAAGCGATTTGGAGATAGTTCACAGTAATGCGGAGTATTATTTTTCGGAAAAGATTGTTGAGGACATCAACAAACCGAAGAAAACCCCCGAAGTTTCCCCCAATGTTATTGCTGGCGAAGTGGTGAGCGTTACCTCTGAAAACAAAGATCAGTTGGTGAATGTAAAACTGCAAGATCCACAGTTGTTTAGCGATTTGGTGCAAGACTATAAGGCTCAATATATCGTGTATCTCACGCAATTTGAATTGTTGGGCGACTATTCCAATCCCTATACCGTTGCCGACAATTCCTATCTTCGGACAATACGCGTCCATTACGTGATTTACAATTCGTTAGGGAAATTCGTGTATGGAAATATTGCCACCACCACATTCTCGGCAAAAGTCAACGACCTTGATCAAATTTGTGATATTTACTTGAAACGCATTGCTACTCAGATAGCAAGACATATTCCGTAGGTAGATATGTGAAATCGAATGGATCCGTCGTCAAAAAACTGGTTTGTATTATTTTATGATGAATTTCAAAATAGCGTATTGAGAAATTCTCATCTGCTTGATACATACGTATATAGCCATAAGAAGACAACGGATTTTGCCCATTTTTATCTTCATTATTCCGGTTTGTTTTATGGGTGTACGAACAATTCCCGTTTGGTGTGCAAGTTCCCGACATCGGAATCGTGGAATGCTGCCGACCACTTTAAAATTTCGCTGACGGAAGGTTTGTTTCTCACGTACCTTCATTTTCGGAAAAAACAATCTTTTGACGAGGATATGGCGACGGTTGTAACGGATTGTGTCAGAAAAATTTATGATTTCTATGTGTTGTTTACCATGAACGACACTATGGCAAAAAAATATAGAACCTTATATAATAGGGGACAGGAGGTTTCCGAAACGGTTGAGCAAGTCATTGATTTTAGAGTGAGCAATCCAACGATGTTGAAACGCGATTTTTGGCGTGGCTCGCAATTCAATATCTTTTCCGGACTTGACGTCTTGTACTTTTCTTCGTGGTTACAGTCGGAATATGCATACGATAGGAGAGATGTCTTCAAGAAAGAAGTTATCGCCATTATGAATCGTGCCTGTGCGATAGATTCATTGGAAAGTAATGCGCAATCCATTGTGTCGTATTTCATAGCCTCGGGAAATTTTGCGACGGAGGAAGTTGCAGGCTTAGAGTCGTATTCCGACTTTGACGAGAATGAATCGTTAAAGGAAGACCCTTATTTGTACCGTTTGTTGTTATATGAATATGCCTCATATGTTTGCTTCTGTGAATCGACCTTGGGCGTGAAAAAGGTTTTGTTTTTGCATAATCTTGCCCAAAAACTTGAGTTGCAAGAAGACGACAGCCAACAATGTCAGATAGCGATAGAGAATTTCTTGCTCAACAAGGGCGATAAAATTTTCTATCTGCATTATGGCGAAGGCATTGACCTTGTCCGAAAAGCGTTTATAAATCGCTGTCAGGATTTTATATTAAAAAATAAGAAGAAAATCGTTACTGAAATTCTGGAAAGCAAGGAATTGGTTGAGTTAATCCGAAAATCGGTCACGGAGGAACTGTCCGAAGAGGAAAAACAAAAAGTTAAGGAACAAATTTTCGATTTGCTAAAAACGATACCTTCGTTGGCAATCTTTATGCTTCCAGGAGCCGTTGTCATTCTTCCGCTTATAATGAAAATACTTCCTGAGGAAATTTTGATGCCAAGTTCGTTTGTGAACAAAAAAAATCATTAAACATATTGATATTCACTTGAATGTTAATATGTTTAATGATTCTTATAGCTATGAAATCTTCGGGCTTCTTAGTGTTGCCACTTCTTGAAGAAATCATTTCCCTTGTCATCAACCAAGATGAAAGCAGGGAAGTCTTCAACTTCGATTTTCCAGATGGCTTCCATTCCGAGTTCTGGATATTCAACACATTCGATTGATTTTATGTTGTTTTGAGCCAAGATTGCGGCAGGACCGCCAATTGAGCCCAGATAGAATCCACCATGTTTCTTGCAGGCATCGGTAACACATCGTGCACGATTACCTTTTGCCAACATGATCAAACTGCCTCCGTGGTCTTGGAATTCGTCAACATACGGATCCATACGGCCAGCAGTTGTCGGACCCATTGAACCGCACGCCATTCCCGAAGGTGTTTTTGCAGGACCAGCATAGTAAATCGGGTGGTCTTTAATGTATTGTGGCAAATCTTCGCCGGCATCCAAGCGGGCTTTCAGTTTTGCGTGTGCAATATCGCGACCAACTATGATTGTTCCGTTCAAACTCAATCGGGTAGAAACAGGATATTTCGACAATTCTTTCAAAATGTCTTTCATAGGTTGGTTCAAGTTGATTTTCACCACGTCGCCTTCGCCTGCGTTACGAAGTTCTTTTGGTATCAATTCGCCTGGGTTGTCGTCCATCTTTTCAATCCAGATACCTTGTTCGTTGATTTTACATTTAATGTTACGGTCGGCAGAGCAGCTTACGCCCAAACCGATTGGACAGCTTGCCCCGTGGCGTGGCAGACGGATAATGCGAACGTCGTGAGCCATATATTTACCGCCGAATTGAGCGCCCAGACCGATTTTGTGAGCTTCTTCCAACACTTGTTTTTCCAACTCAACATCGCGGAACGCACGTCCGTATTCGTTTCCTGTCGTTGGCAACGTGTCGTAGTAGTGAGTTGAAGCTAATTTCACCGTCAAAAGGTTTTTCTCTGCCGAAGTACCACCGATTACAAATGCAATGTGGTATGGCGGACACGCAGCCGTTCCCAATGTCTTCATTTTCTCAACAAGGAACGGAACCAATGTACCCGGATTTTGAATGCGGGCTTTGGTTTCCTGATACAAATATGTCTTGTTGGCAGAACCGCCCCCTTTTGTTACGCACAAGAATTTGTATTCCATACCTTCGGTTGCTTCAATGTCGAT
>JAFZTG010000244.1 GCA_017618935.1 Bacteroidales bacterium
GAGTGGTTATGGATGCCTACAACGCCAATCCGACCAGCATGAGTCTCGCAATCAAGAACTTCAGAAACATCTGCAAGAGCGATAACCTATTGATTTTAGGAGACATGCGCGAGCTCGGCGAAGAGTCTGAACGTGAACATAAGATGATTATTGAACTTCTGAAAGAACTTAAGTTTAAGAACGTTTATTTAGTTGGTAACGAGTTTTCCAAGAGTTCCGAGAACTCCGAGTTCTCTTCTTTTAACAACGTCGAAGAGCTCGCGCAGTATCTGCAAAAGCACCCTGTTTCAGGCTACGACATCCTCGTCAAAGGTTCGAACAGCGTTCATCTTAACAAAATCATTGATTCTTTGTAAATGATTGAAAAACAGAATATTATCGGCCTAATGTCGGGCAGTTCGCTCGATGGTATTGACCTCGTTGACGTTGATTTCTGGAATGATGGCAAATGGCATTTCGAAATCGTCGCAAAAGACAATTATGATTACGATGATGAATGGAAACGTAATTTGTCCGATGCATTTTATTATGATGAAAACCAACTGAAAGATATTGATTATCAATATGGTATATTGTTAGGTCAGGTAACAAAACGTTTTATTGACAAATATCATATAAATCCGTCTGTCGTAGCCTCTCACGGCCACACAATCTTTCATCGTCCACAGGATCATTACACATTGCAAATCGGTGATGGTCAGGCACTTGCCAACGAATGCGGCGTAATGGTCATCAACGATTTCCGCACCGAAGACGTGCTGAAAGGCGGGCAAGGAGCACCATTGGTGCCAATAGGAGACAAATTGTTATTCTCCGACTACCCAATCTGCCTCAACATAGGCGGAATCGCAAACGTTTCATACGATGTTGACGGTCAACGTATTGCGTATGATATTTGCATTGCGAATCAGGCATTGAATTATTTGGCGACACGTGTAGAGACGATGTGCACATCGTCTCTACAATACGATCGTGACGGCCTGATTGCACGTTCCGGAACCGTTGATAATCAACTATTAAACACATTGAATTCACACCCTTTTTATTCACAGAATTATCCAAAATCGTTAGGACGTGAATTTTTTGAGGAAAATGTCAAACCGTTATTGGAAAAACGTAATGATATCGCCGACATGATGGCGACCTTTGTGGAACACATTGCGATACAAATTTCGAAAACAATTGACGATGTTAAGACGATGTGCACATCGTCTCTACCATTGTTAATCACTGGTGGCGGCGCTAAAAACAAATTCCTCGTGGAACGAATTCAGGCACATACAAAACATCATGTCGTCGTGCCATCTGACGACATCATCGACTACAAGGAGGCCATCGTATTCGCATTCTTAGGATTGTTACGTAACCGTAACGAAATCAACATATTAAAATCCGTCACTGGTGCTAAATCCGATTCTTCGTCAGGAAAAATATATTACCCTATCAAATAAAAATGCAGAGACGCCATATTATGACGTCTCTACAAAAAAACAAATTAACATTCAATTATTAATAATTCTTAACACTGCATACCGCCGCAGCAATTGATCACCTGACCGGTGACATAGCTGGAGAGGTCTGATGCGAGGAACAACGCCACGTTGGCGACGTCATCAGGTGTACCGCCTCTTCTCAACGGAATCTTCGATGCCCATTCTTTTCTA
>JAFZTG010000245.1 GCA_017618935.1 Bacteroidales bacterium
GTTGACGGAATGATTTTGCCCGATTTGCCTTTCAAAGACTATTTGGAAGACTATAAACCTATTGCCGACAAATACGATTTGCGAATCATCATGCTCATCACTCCCGAAACGAGCGAAGAACGCATCCGCTTCATAGATGAACACACCGACGGCTTTATTTACATGGTTTCGTCGGCTGCCACAACAGGGGCGCAAAAAACGTTCGACGACCAGAAACAGGCCTATTTCAATCGAGTTCACGCAATGAACCTCCGCAATCCGTTGATGATTGGCTTTGGCATCTCGAACAAACAAACGCTGGAATCGGCGCAGGCAAACGCCAACGGAGCAATCATCGGCTCAAAGTTCGTGCAACTGCTCGACGAGGCAAATGGCGATGCGGAAAAGGCGGTGAAGAATTTGTTTGAGTGCTTGGGGAAATGAGATTTAATGCGCAATGTTTAATGCTCAATGCGTAATGATGAGATGCCTCACTACGTTCGGTGTGACGGGGATTGGGGGATAAACGAAAAGAAAGAGGCTGTCCTAAAAAACGACAGCCTCTTTATGACATTATAAATCAATCGCAAACTGGGCGAACCGAAAGACCATAAAAGCGATAAATCATACCTATGCCAGTCAAGTCTTTGTCTTCGTTCACATTGAAATAGTAAGCTCCTGCTGGATTGTCTGCAACAGTGGAACTCCAATAAAGTCCCCACGTGCCTTCATCGAGAACAGCTTCCCCTTCCATACGACCTGCAAACGGCAGAAAAATCGATTTGTCGGAGAATCCTTGTTTTGTAGATGTAAAGATATAGCCCTTTACTCCATTTACTTCCGTCAATTTATAGGTAGTGTTAGCAAATAATTCTTGCCATTCTTCATGGGTAGGTAAACGCCAAGAACTATCAAGTGTAGTTGATGCTATATCGTCGGACTTGGCAAGTACATGAAGAGTATCGGAATAGGAATTATCCCCGAATTCAGCGTTAGTACAGTACTTTGTTAATTTATTCGCACTACCATCTCCATACACATAAGTACCCCAAGAATATGCAGTTTGTGATTCAGTTGCTCCCCATGCGTAGTAATTGCCGTATTCTTCTGGATTGTTGGCACCGAGATTTGTCGTTGCCCATTTCACCGATAGACCAAGATCAACCACATTGGACTTGGTATTTGAGTCAGAACAAGACACAAGTACAATTGCAGCTGACGATAGCGTCACAAATGCAGTCAGAAATCGAAGTTTTAACATGTTTTTCATATTCAATTTAAAATTAATGTTGCCACTTCTTGAAGAAGTCGTTACCCTTGTCGTCAACCAAGATGAAGGCAGGGAAGTCTTCAACTTCGATTTTCCAAATGGCTTCCATGCCAAGTTCAGGGTATTCAACACATTCAATTGATTTGATATTGTTTTGAGCCAAGATTGCGGCTGGACCGCCAATTGAGCCCAAGTAGAATCCACCGTGTTTCTTGCAAGCGTCGGTAACGCATTGTGCGCGATTACCTTTTGCCAACATTATTAAACTGCCTCCGTGGTCTTGGAATTCGTCAACATACGGGTCCATACGGCCAGCTGTTGTCGGACCCATTGAACCACATGCCATTCCGGCAGGAGTTTTTGCAGGACCAGCATAGTAAATTGGGTGGTCTTTAATGTATTGTGGCAAATCTTCGCCAGCGTCCAAGCGAGCTTTCAGTTTTGCGTGTGCAATATCGCGACCCACAATGATTGTTCCGTTCAAACTCAAGCGAGTAGAAACAGGATATTTCGACAATTCTTTCAAAATGTCTTTCATTGGCTGGTTCAAGTTGATTTTCACCACGTCGCCTTCGCCAGCGTTACGAAGTTCTTTTGGAATCAATTCGCCTGGATTGTCGTCCATTTTTTCAATCCAGATACCTTGTTCGTTGATTTTACATTTTATATTTCTGTCGGCAGAACAACTTACGCCCAAACCGATTGGACAGCTTGCTCCGTGGCGTGGCAGACGGATAATGCGAACGTCGTGAGCCATATATTTACCGCCGAATTGAGCACCAAGACCGATTTTGTGAGCTTCTTCCAGCACTTGCTTTTCCAACTCAACATCGCGGAACGCACGTCCGTATTCGTTTCCTGTGGTTGGCAACGTGTCGTAGTAATGCGTTGAAGCCAATTTCACCGTCAAAAGGTTCTTTTCTGCCGAAGTACCACCGATTACAAATGCAATGTGATATGGTGGACAAGCAGCTGTTCCCAATGTCTTCATTTTTTCAACAAGGAACGGAACCAATGTTCCCGGATTTTGAATGCGGGCTTTGGTTTCCTGATACAAATATGTCTTGTTGGCAGAACCGCCCCCTTTTGTTACGCACAAGAATTTGTATTCCATACCTTCGGTTGCTTCAATGTCGATTTGAGCAGGAAGGTTGCATTTCGTGTTCACTTCTTCGTACATTGAAAGAGGAGCGTTTTGCGAATAACGCAGGTTTTCCTCGGTGTAGGTTTTGTACACACCAAGCGAAAGAGCTTCTTCGTCGCAGTAGCCAGTCCACACTTGCTGACCTTTTTCACCATGGATGATAGCCGTTCCCGTATCTTGACACAAAGGCAATTTACCTTTCGAAGCCACGTCGGCATTACGAAGGAATGTAAGAGCAACATATTTGTCGTTGTCGCTTGCCTCAGGGTCTGAAAGAATTTTAGCCACCTGTTCGTTGTGAGAACGACGCAACAAGAACGATACATCGCGGAAAGCGGCGTTTGCCATAGCCGTCAGACCTTCTTTTTCGATTTTTAGGATTTTGTGACCTTCGAATTCGCTTACCGAAACGTAATCCTTTGTCAGTAAATAATATTCCGTCTTGTCTTCTCCAAGAGGGAACATAGGTTGATAATGAAATTCTGCCATTGTTTTATTTTTATTTTAATGTCACAAATATATAAAATACATTGGAATTTAGTTCTTAGAATTCTCTCTTAAGCAATTCATTCATAAAAATCTTTAGTTCTGATTTCTGATTTTCAGGAAGTTGAATCTCATCAACCAAACGCATTGCCTGTTGAAAATAATCTTCAATCTTTTCTATAGATCGCTCTTTTACCTGTGCTTTGTTGTACAATGCCACAACACGGTCGTATTTGGTTTGTTCGTCGGATTCGGTTGACGACATAAGTTTTATAAGCTGCTCTTTATCTTCGGATTGCAACGTTTGCAAAGCTTTAATCAATAAATATGTTTTTTTGTTGACACGAATATCGCCACCGATTTTTTTCCCGAAGGTCGCCTCGTTGCCGAAAGTGTCAAGCACGTCGTCCTGAAGTTGGAACGCGATGCCAATCATTTTCCCGATTTCGTACAATGTATCGGCATCTTTGCTTGACGCACCACCGACAATGGCTCCTGCTTTTAGGCAAGCGGCAATCAAAACTGAGGTTTTCAGTTCTATCATACGAATGTACATTTCCTCCGAAACAATGGAATCTTGCAGTTTTGCAACTTCCAAATCCACGTCGTATTGCTGACCTTCACACACTTCCAATGCCGTTTTGTTGAGCAAACGGAAGAGTTGAGGTACAAATTCGCCAGATTCTTCAAAAAATTTATAGGCAATAATCATCACGGCGTCGCCCGAAAGGATTGCCGTGTTTTCATCCCATTTCGTATGGACAGTAGGAATGCCACGGCGAAGAGGAGCTTTGTCCATTATATCGTCGTGAATCAATGTGAAGTTATGAAATGTTTCAAACGCAAGAGCCACTGGAAGAGCTTGTTCGAATGAGTTGGAGAACATTTTTGACGCTAAAAGAACCAGCGAGGCGCGGACACGTTTACCACCGTTTTGCAAAATATATTTACACGGTTCGTACAATCCTTTCGGTTCGTCAAAATCGCCAGCCTGTAATTTCTGATTTAAGGCGTCGTTTATGTATTTCCAGTAATTTTCTAAACTTTTCATATCGTATGTTATAAATATCCGAATTCCTCTAAGTCGCGACGGTCTTTCTTCGTAGGACGTCCGGCACCTTTGTCCCGATACACGGTGAAGACCATTTTCACATCTTCCAATTTTTGCAATTCTGATTGTGGAGTAACGTCTTTTACAAAATCCACGACAACTTTCGCCGATTCCCGTTGTGCCAGCAGTCCGAGAACTTCGTAGGAACGCACGATGGGAGGACGCTTCACGCACACCACATCGCCAATTTTTACAATGTGTGACGGTTTCACATACACACCTTCGATTGAAATTTGATTGTTTTTGCATGCCGTGCTTGCCAAACTGCGAGTCTTATATAGTCTCACAGCCCAGAGCCACTTGTCTATTCTCAAATTTTCTTCAATCTTTGGCATTAGAGTTCAATAAAGTTTTTCAATATTTGAGCACCTATCAGACCACTTTTTTCGGGGTGGAACTGAAATGCAAAAAAGTTGTCTTTTTCTATTCCGGCACTAAAGGGAAGCACGTAGTTACACGTTGCCGTGCTAAACGGATTCATTTCGGCATAATAACTATGCACAAAATACACGTAACTTTCTGGTTGAATGTTTTTTAGCAATGTGCCTTTCAAGTCTGTAATGGTATTCCAACCCATGTGTGGAATCTTCTCCGTTCCCGAAGGAAATCGTTTCACGTTTACGTCGAAAATACCCAGACAATCCACGTCGCCTTCTTCGGAGTGTTTGCACATTAGCTGCATACCAAAGCAGATTCCTAAAAACGGTTGTTTCAACGAAACAAGCACTTCGTCTATATGACGTTCTCGCAGATAAGGCATAGCCGTTCCTGCATCGCCCACGCCGGGAAAAATGATTTTGTCTGCTTTGTAAAGCACGTCGGGGTCGTTTGTTATGATCGGCTCAATACCGAGACGATTTAATGCATAACTGACAGATTGAATGTTTCCCGCGTTATATTTAACTATAGCAACTTGCATATTTTATTATTTGCTACAAAGGTAGGAAAGTTTATACAAACAACCATTTAATTGCAATGTTTTTCTATGCTTTTCAATATTTCACGCAATAGGAACTATTATCTTTTATCATAGTTTTTAGGTAGGAATTAAATGTTGCAAACCACTTGCAACGTATGGCTGTTTTGATTGTCACGAGAAAACAATAAGAAAATATTAAAAAATTTAAAGCAACATCTTAAATTTTGTAAGAATTGTAATACATTTGTCCAAATTAATTCAGAAATATAAGACAATGGAAAAACAAAAAAGATTTATTTTACCAGAAAACGAAATTCCTACTCAATGGTACAATATTGTTGCGGATATGAAGAACAAACCGCTGCCAATGTTGAACCCGCAGACAAAGCAACCAATTAAGGTTGAAGAACTTACGGGTTTGTTCAGCCGTGCCTGTTCCGAACAAGAATTGAATCAAACCGACGCATGGTTTGAAATTCCTGAACAAGTCCGCGATTTGTACAAATCATACCGTTCCACTCCGTTGGTACGTGCTTACGGATTGGAAAAAGCACTCGACACTCCTGCTCACATCTATTTCAAAAACGAAAGCGTGAGCCCTGTCGGTTCCCATAAATTGAACTCCGCTTTAGCTCAAGCATATTACTGCAAACAAGAAGGCGTAACCAACATTACCACTGAAACAGGTGCTGGACAATGGGGTGCGGCTCTTTCGTATGCGGCAAAAGCATTCGGATTGGAGTTGGCTGTGTTTATGGTAAAAGTAAGCTATAACCAAAAACCATATCGTCGTTCTATCATGCAAACATTTGGTGCGCAAGTAATTGCGTCGCCAAGTATGAGTACGAAGGCAGGACGACAAATCATTACCGAATCGCCAAACTACCAAGGTAGTCTTGGTACGGCAATTTCCGAAGCAGTGGAATTGGCTATGCAGACGCCAAATTGCAAATATGTGCTTGGTAGCGTGCTTAACCACGTTACGTTGCACCAGACAGTTATCGGTCTTGAAGCAGAAAAACAGATGGCTATGGCTGGCGAATATCCCGACATGGTGATTGCTTGTTTTGGCGGTGGCTCTAACTTCGGTGGCTTGTCATTCCCATTTATGCGTCACAACTTGGTTGACGGAAAGAAAACAGTATTCCTTGCTGCCGAGCCGGCTTCTTGTCCGAAATTGACACGAGGAATATTCCAATACGATTTCGGTGACGAGGCAGGTTACACGCCATTGTTGCCAATGTTCACGTTGGGACACAATTTTGCTCCTGCACACATTCACGCAGGTGGTCTTCGTTACCACGGAGCAGGCTCTATCGTTAGCCAGTTGATTAAGGATGGTATGATGAAAGGTGTTGACATTCCACAATTGGAATCGTTCCAGGCAGCATCATTGTTCGCACAAACCGAAGGCATCATTCCTGCTCCCGAATCGGCACACGCAATTGCGGCAACTATTCGCGAAGCAAAGAAATGCAAGGAAGAAGGCGTTAAGAAAACTATCCTCTTCAACCTTTCTGGTCACGGATTGATTGATATGACGGCTTACGACCAATATCTTGCAGGCGATTTGACAAACTACGAATTGCCAGACGAAATCATCAAAGAAAATGTTTCGAAACTTGAAAAGATAGTATAGAAATACAATTTAATAAAACAGTGTAGGTAGGGGCGAAAATGTTTTCGCCCCTACTTTTTTTATAAGGCCGATATGAATAAAAAAAGCACCCTCAATTTCTTGAGAGTGCTTTCGTGGGCCCTGCTGGGCTTGAACCAGCGACCACCTGATTATGAGTCAGGTGCTCTAACCAGCTGAGCTAAGAGCCCAACTTTTATTGCTAAAAGTTTTCGTGTGCAAAAATAGGTATTTTGTCTAATTTTGCAAATCAAATACACTATTTTTATGAAAGACAAGATAAAGAACATAATCTTCGATTTCGGCGGCGTGGTATTCAACATTGACGAGCGGCTGACACTCAATGCGTTTGCCAAGTTATATCATTGTTCCACCGACGAAATTCTAGCCCTGTTGCAACAAGACAATCTTTTCAACCGTTTTGAATGTGGCGAGATTTCCATACCCGATTTCTTGCAATATCTGCAAGACAAAGCACCCGCCCCTATCAGTCAGGATGACATAATTGCCGCATGGAACGCAATTCTCGTAGGTTATCCTCCACAACATATCCCGCTATTGTTGGCACTTAAAAAGAAATACAGAACGTTTCTTTTGAGCAACACCAATGCAATTCACACGATGGAATTTCCAAAAATTGCTCAACGTCAGCAACTTGGAATCACATCGAATCACGATATGTTTGAAAAAGTATGGTATTCCAACGAAATCGGCATGCGAAAACCGAATCCCGAAATTTTCAAGTTTGCTCTGCAAGACGCAAATCTCGTTGCCGACGAGACTTTGTTTGTCGATGACCTTGCCGACAACGTTGCGGCAGCTGCCACACTTGGAATACATACCATACAAATAACCAAGGAAAACAGCATAATGCACGTTTTTGCCGATTGGATTTGAAAAAGAAAAAACGCAAACACAAGCTCGGTTTAAAAAAAAGGTTGTATTTTTCGCAAACTTTAAAAATCGGTTATGGATTTTAATGAAACAATAGCAATCATTGGTGGTGGAAACATTGGGATGTCCATTGCGCAAGGGCTTGTAAACGCAGGAAAATACAAGCCGGAACAGATTATTATCACTCGTAAGAAATCTGATTTGCCAAAAGATAGACGAGAAGGTGGTTTTGTATTTCAAGAAGACAACGCCGACGCAGTTTCAAAGGCAAGAATCGTGGTTTTCTCGGTTGTTCCCCACATTTACGAAAGCATTTTGAATGGTATAAAAGATGCTTTTACTGAAAAACACACGCTTATCACTATTGTTACTGGTGTTGAAATTGCAAAATTCCAAGAACAAATCAAAAAAGACATTTGTATTGCACGTGCAATGCCCAATACGGCCATAAAAATCCGTCAGTCAATGACGTGTATTGCTACAAACAAACCTGATTCACATCAGTTTGCAGAAGTAACCGACATATTTAATATGTTGGGAAAAACATTGCTGATTGACGAAGAATTGATGTTGTCGGCTACGGCCCTCGGCTCGTGCGGTATTGCATATTTCCTTCGTGCTATTCGCGCGGCTTCGCAAGGAGGAATACAAATTGGTTTCCACGCCGAAGAAGCCCAGCTGATTGCGGCACAAACGGCAAAAGGAGCGGCTGATTTGCTTCTTCAACTCCATTCTCATCCTGAAGATGAAATCGACAAGGTGACTACTCCGCAAGGAATTACGATAGCAGGACTTAACGAAATGGAACACAACGGATTAAGTTCCGCATTAATAAAAGGAATTGTTAAATCATATAATAAAGCAGCAAATAAAGATGAATAAAAAACTGACTCTCATCAGCGTTGTTATTGTCGCTCTTTTGGCGTCATGTGGCAACAAAAAACAAAATGTTTCTTTGGCTATTTATGCCGATACGGCAAGTTATTTCGCAGAACGTATCGAAGATTTTGAGTCAAAGGCAAAAAGCGATATGGACAATATCGATTTGTATTTTCAAATGGAAGATTCTGCATCGGCACAAAAGAAGATTGCCAACGAGGTATTGACAACATTGTTTGCCGACGTGAAAGACACGTTATATCTCCCGTTTGAGCAGACAAAGAATTTCGAGAAGATTAAAATTTTAAGCGTATGGGTTACAGGAATGGAATTTGACAAAATTCTTCTTGAAGCTCGCGTCGAAGCTATTGACAATAGTTCGTTTATGGGTCCTCACGCTGGTTTGGTCATAAAAGACAAAGACAAGAAATTGTTGGAAGTTGGCGGTGGCATCCAAGGACCAACCGACGAAAAACTTGAAGCAGGAAGCGTTTACACGTTCTCGGGACAAATAGAGCATCTGCACCTTTTGTCAGATTTCAAATCTATCGTGTTCAACGAAGACATAAAAATGTGGTAATTACTTGAAGGTTAAGGTTTTTCCTTAACCTTTTTTACATATCGTCCGAATGCGACAAACACGTTTCTTCCTTATTTTCTGTATTGCGCTTGGTTGCCAGTTATTTTCGCTTGCTCAAAATAATCAGGCAAAGGAACTGAAATATCTCAATCAGGAAGGAATGACCGTGGGGTCACGCTACGCCATTGAGCAAGCGGGCGAAGGGTATTATCGAAAAAACGTCAGTTACGGTAGTTTTGAGCATTATCTGCTCAATCTTCCCATGAAACCTGTCGGCTACAAGACGCATTTTCACGACGGCGAGGAAAAATCGTTTGACGTTCAAATCGGTGTTTTAGACATAAAGATCAAGAATAGCACGAACGTGTGTAGTGCCGAGCCGGCAATAAAACTTCGGGCAGAATATTTGTATTCCTCGAAGTTATATGGTCGTATCCATTTCAATTTCAATAACGGGTTTAACTGCACGTATGCCAAGTGGGCTGCGGGATTCAGGGTGAATGATTCAAAAAATGGCTGGGACCATACAAGCGAGCAAGATTATAGCCGAAAGAACTTCTTGGCATATTTGGATGTCGTTTTTCAGAATGCGACCGTTCCGTCGCTTGCCCGTGAAATGTCGAAAGTGGAACTAAAGGACGTGAAGGCGGGCGACTTGCTCATTCAGAGCGGTTATCCCAATCACATGGCAATTGTGTTGGACGTGTTGTACAACGACAAGAACAACACGATAAAAATAATGCTTGCACAAGGTTTTTCGCCTGCACAAGATATTGAAGTGCTAAAAAATTATCAGGACGATTGCAGTCCGTGGTTCACTATCTCGCTCGACAGCGACGAAAACACCGAGATACTGACACCCCAATGGACGTTTTATGTAAAAGATTTTAAAAGATTTACAAATTAAAAGCGTTGGTACAATTTATTGTTCCCTTGTAAATCAAGCCTCTCAAATATCTCCTTATTTACGGCAAATATTTCGATATGTCGGCTCCGTACGACAACAGTTCTCGTACGATTGATGAAGATACATTGCTCAATTCAGGCGGCGTGACGATAAACACGGTTTCAATTCCCGAAAGTTGCTTGTTGGTCTGTGCAATCGTCTGCTCATATTCAAAATCAGCCACATTGCGTAGTCCGCGAAGAATAAAGTTGGCGCCCACTTTTTTGCAAAAATCAATGGTGAGCGTGTCGTAGGTTTCAATGGCAATTTTTTCGTTTCCCTTGTATAAAGCGGAAATGTCGGCAATGCGTTTTTCAAGCGTGAAGAAACTTTTCTTGTTCGAATTACAGCCAATCGCAATGTAAATCTTATTGAATAAGGGGAGTGCACTATCCAATATTGCCTTGTGACCAATCGTAAACGGGTCAAAACTGCCGGGGAAAACTGCTATTCTTTCCATTTTTGAATCAACTTTATTGACAAAAGTACAAAAAAGCGTTTTGAATACGGAATTATTCGTTTATTTTGCAAAAAAATACATTGAATTATGTGGGTTGTTTGTTCCGATTTAGAAGGTGTTTTCGTCCCGGAAGTGTGGATTAACGTGGCTAAGATTACAGGTATTGAAAAACTGAAAATCACCACTCGCGACGAACCTGATTATGATAAACTGATGAAATATCGTCTTGCAATTCTTGATGAACATAATTTGAAAATTCAAGATATTCAGCAAGTTATATCAAACATAAAACCATTGCCAGGGGCGTTGGAATTTACCAAATGGCTTCGCGACATCAGTCGTTTTGTGATTGTGTCGGACACGTTCCAAGAATTTGCAAAACCGTTGATGAAACAATTGGACGACCCTTTTATTCTCTGTCATTCGTTGGAAATTGCCAAAGACGGGAGAATCACGAACTACAAACTTCGTCAGTCCGACCCGAAACGTCACACGGTTGAGGCGTTCCAAAGTATGAATTTCAAGGTGATTGCCTTTGGCGACTCGTACAACGATGTTTCTATGCTGAAAAAGGCTGAGGTCGGTATTTTGTTCTGTCCGCCGCAAAAGGTGATAGACGAATTTCCTGAATTGCCTGTGGCACACAATTACGAAGAATTGAAGGCGTTGATTGAGGAACATATTTACGAAGACTAATGGCTGAAGAATTTCCACAGAAAATTACCGATTTCATAAAACGTCATCACGTGATTACCATTGCCACCGAAAACAACGGGCAACCGTGGTGTTTCAATGCTTTTTATGCCTTCGACGAAGAAACACAGTCGTTTGTCATTACTTCGCACGACGACACTCGGCACATACAAGAAGTGTTGCAAAACAAGAAAGTTGCTGGTTCCGTGGTTCTCGAAACCGAGATTGTGGGCAAAGTGCAGGGACTCCAATTCTCGGGCGAAATGACGTTTTGCGAGGACGAAGACGAGAAACAGGCGAAGAAAGTGTATGTCAAACGATTCCCCCTTACTACGCTGACACCAAAAATATTGTGGCGTATTTCCATCTTCAATGCAAAATATACCGATAATACGTTGGGCTTTGGAAAGAAACTGACGTGGGAGAAAGAATAAATTACTTGTAAAAGAGGGGGGTGTTTCCGTGTTTCACACATTTTTTTATTATTTTTGCACGCTCAAATAGATAATGTATATACAATTATGGCAGACGATTTATTGAAGAAAGTTATCGCTCACGCTAAGGAATATGGTTTCATCTTCCCTTCGAGCGAGATTTACGACGGTCTTGGAGCCGTTTACGATTACGGACAAAACGGTGTTGAATTGAAAAACAACATCAAACAATATTGGTGGAATGCAATGGTGCGTCTGCACGAAAATATTGTCGGCATTGATTCGTCAATTTTCATGCATCCAACCATTTGGAAGGCTTCTGGTCACGTTGATGCATTCAACGATCCGTTGATTGACAACAAGGACTCGAAAAAACGCTATCGTGCCGATGTGTTGATTGAGGAAGAACGCGAAAAACACAATCAGAAGATACTGAAAGAGATAGAAAAAGGTCGCAAGAAATTCGGCGATGCGTTCGACGAGGCAAAAGCACGCGAAACGAATCCGAACATTCTTCGTGAACAAGCAAAGATTGACGAAATTACAAAACGCTACGACGAGGCGTTGAATGCCAACGACTTGGAAGCAATGCGTCAGTTGATTCTTGATTTGGGCATTGTGTGTCCTATTTCGGGAACGGCAAACTGGTCGGAAGTTCGTCAGTTCAACCTTATGTTTGAAACAAAACTTGGTTCAACTGCCGAAGGAGCAAGCTCCATTTATCTTCGTCCGGAAACGGCACAAGGTATTTTCGTGAACTACCTGAACGTGCAGAAAACTGGCCGTATGAAGATTCCGTTTGGTATAGCACAGATAGGTAAGGCTTTCCGTAACGAGATTGTTGCTCGTCAGTTTGTGTTCCGTATGCGTGAATTCGAGCAGATGGAAATGCAGTTCTTTGTTCGCCCTGGTTCAGAAATGGAATGGTTCAAGAAATGGAAGGAAACTCGTTTGAACTGGCACAAGGCGATGGGAATGGGCGACCAAAACTATCGTTACCACGACCACGAAAAACTTGCCCACTATGCAAATGCGGCAACCGATATTGAATTCAATTTCCCTATGGGATTCAAGGAATTGGAAGGTATTCACTCACGTACGAATTTCGACTTGAGCCAACACCAAAAATTCTCAGGAAAGAAAATCCAATATTTCGATCCAGAATTGAACGAAAGCTATGTGCCATACGTAATCGAAACCTCTATCGGTTTGGACAGAACTGTGTTGGCTGTATTGTGCAACTCATATTGCGAAGAGCAAGTTGACGGTGAAGTTCGTGACGTGCTCCGTATTCCTGCTGCTTTGGCACCAGTGAAAATCGCTGTTATGCCGTTGGTTAAGAAAGATGGTTTGCCAGAAGTTGCGCAAAAACTTATGCGTCAGTTGGAAATTGAATGTAACTGCCAATACGAAGAAAAAGATTCTATCGGGAAACGCTATCGCCGTCAGGATTCAATCGGTACGCCATATTGCGTAACGGTTGACCACCAAACGTTGGAAGACAACACGGTTACCGTTCGCGAACGCGATACCATGTCGCAAGTTCGTATGTCGATAGATGAGGTAGTGGCAACACTTCCAGGCAAATGTTCATTGAACAATCTTTTGCGTAAGTTGCAAGACTAAGAATTAGATTAATACTATTTTATTGAAAAGCTGTGCGGACGTTCCGTGCAGCTTTTTTTATGGATGTCTATTGAATGTTCAAAAACTTATGTGTTTGGAGCGATAATCGCCATTGTGGATGCGAAAGAATGTATTGCACCGTTTCTTGGATATTCTTATTTGAACATGGTTGCAGAAAGTAGTGTTCAGCTTCGATTTCCGTAAGAAAATGTTCCACGTCGTCTTGTTCAAAAACCACTTTGAGTTCGTTTGCCTTGGTGTAAGCGAGTTTCCCGCCTTTTTTTGGCGAAAGCGTTATCCAATCAATGTTGGTTGGTGGAATTATGGTGCCGTTTGTTTCTATAGCGACAAAAAAGTCAAGGGAATGCAACAAGTCTATCAAATGTGAAGACGCTTGCAGCGTTGGCTCACCACCCGTAAGCACGACGAATCTCGTAGGGTAGTCCTTAATTGCCGAAAGAATCTCATCGTCGGTCATTTCGGTATATGTATCGTGTTGAGTGTCACAGAAATGACAATGTAGGTTACAACCCGAAAAACGCACAAATACCGCTGGTTTTCCCGTGAAAAAACCTTCACCTTGGAGCGAGTAGAATATTTCGTTAATCTTGTTCATACGTCGCTATGTTGCCTGACGATTCTTGCACGGAAACCTTGTAACAGTTAGGGATTTGTGTGCAAATCCAGTGAGCGATGTTTTCAGCCGTAGGATTGATTCCCGGAATTACATCGTTGATAATTTTGTGGTCAAGTTTGTCCTGCACCATCTTTTTCACTTCGGTGAAATCGCACACCATGCCGTTTGCGTTAAGTTCCTTTGCCTTGCAATATACGGTAACAATCCAATTGTGACCATGCAAGTTGCAACATTTGCTTTCGTACGGCAAATCAAGTCGGTGAGCACCCGATATTTCTAATACTTTGGAAATGTAATACATAAATTATTGTTCATAAAGAGTTTTATCAATGATTCCAGCCGCCTTGAGGGCTTCTTTTCGTTCGCGGCACGTGCCACAACAGCCACAATGAATTTCTCCACCTTTGTAACAACTCCACGTTTCGGTGTAATCAATTCCAAGAGCGACGCCTTTGCGGGCAATGTCGGACTTGGTGATGTTCGTGTAAGGAGCAACGAGTTCTATGTGTTCGTATGTTCCTTCCGAAACTGCCTGATTGAACGCATCGACAAACGATTTCCGACAATCGGGGTAGATGGCGTGGTCACCAAAATGGTTTGCCATCATTATTTTCTTCAAACCGTTCGATTCGGCAAGACCAGCCGCAATGGAAAGCATGATGCCGTTACGGAAGGGAACAACCGTTGAAAGCATATTTTCATCGTCGTAATTGCCTTCGGGAATCTTGTCGCCACCTTCCAAAAGCGAACTTTTGAAATAAGTCTTCATAAAAGCAAGGTCAATCACTATGTGCTTGATATTCAGTCGTTCGCAGTGAAGTTTTGCAAAATGAATTTCTTTCTCATTATGATTTCCACCATAATTGAACGACACGGCAAGCGCAATGGCGTCACGATATTCATAAAGCATAGTGACGCTATCCATTCCGCCAGAAAGTATTAAGACGCTGTCTTTCATTTCAGTAGGAAATTCATTTGTTCCAAAATACGAGACTGCTTCATTGTCTGATGCTCCTTGTCGGCATAGTTTGCAAACGGAAGGATGGAAATTCCGCCACGAGGCATGAATATTCCCACAACCTCAAGATATTTCGGTTTGAGAAGTTTTACCAAGTCGTTCATGATAATGTTTACGCAATCTTCGTGAAAACTGCCGTGGTTACGGAAACTGCCGAGATAGAGTTTCATACTCTTGCTTTCGAGCATTTTTTTAGCAGGGATGTAATTGACCACAATCTTCCCAAAATCTGGTTGTCCCGTAATGGGGCACAACGACGTGAATTCAGGGCAATTGAACGATACAAGATGGTCGTTTTCTGGATGGTTGTTGGGAAAAGCCTCTAACAATTTAGGGGAATAATCGTTTGCATACTTGGTACTACCGCTTCCGAGAAGCGTAAGACCAATCTGTTCTTTTTTAGTCTTTGTCATATTGTTTTTAGTTTAAGAGGAAAAACTGAAAGCTCCTTTTTTGCAAATGTAGTAATTTTTGGAAAATGCAACACAAAATACAAAGAACTATCAAATTCCCATAAATTAGGGCAATGGAATATCGGAGGTAAAATCTTAGATTTTATCTCATTGAAAAGGTTTTTATTTTCTTTTTCCCTTCCTCTGCCCTGTTTTGGCATACCCTGGTTTTTCTTTTGTGAAAAATCACAAGTAAAAAATGCGATGAGATACTTAAATTGTACTCGGTTTTTTATAACTTTGTAAGGATAGAAAATTTAATAGAATTAAAAATTAAGAATTAAAAGTTAAGAATTTAAAAGGGTTCTTTGTGTAAAATTTAAAACATACTATTATGCCACAAATGATTAATTACGGAAGCGAAGTGCTTCGCATTAGTTCCAAAGGTGTTGAATATTCCACAAACAACGGACGCACGTGGATGACACGCTATTCCAGCTCTTCGTGCGGAACATTCATTGACCTTCTTCCCTACGGCAAAGAATTGCTGGCAGTAACGTCGAAAGGCATTTATTATTCCACAAACGAGGGACGTACTTGGATGTCGCGTTA